>JAGLKG010000048.1 GCA_023141835.1 Maribacter sp.
TATTTGTCATATTCCATTGAGGGTTCAGATGAAAAAGTGACCATAGCGACGACTCGTCCGGAGACAATCTTGGGGGATACAGCTATTTGTATTAACCCCAATGATGAAAGATATAGTCATTTAAAGGGTAAAAATGCAATTGTACCCATTTGCAACCGGGTAATACCCATTATTGAAGATGAATATGTTGATATTGAGTTTGGTACGGGTTGCTTAAAGGTTACTCCCGCCCACGATATTAATGATATGGCCCTTGGTGAAAAGCATAAGCTTGAAACCATAGACATATTTAATGCGAATGCTACATTGAACAGCTTTGGACTTCATTATGAGGGTAAAGACCGGTTTGTGGTTAGAAAAGAGATAAAAAAGGAGCTCGAGGAAAAAGGCTTTTTGGTAAAGACCGAAAACTATATCAACAATGTAGGTACATCAGAACGTACCAAGGCCATAATAGAGCCACGCCTATCTGACCAATGGTTTATGAAAATGAAAGATTTGGTAAAACCTGCGATAAATGCGGTTTTGGAAACTGATGAGGTCAATTTTTATCCAAAAAAGTTCGAAAACACGTATCGCCATTGGATGGAGAACATCCGTGATTGGAACATTTCGCGCCAACTATGGTGGGGGCAACAGATTCCTGCATATTATTATGGAGATGGACAGGATGATTTTGTGGTGTCTGAATCCAGGACGGAGGCACTGGAATTGGCAAAATCCAAATCTCAAAATCCAAACCTGACCCTTGAAGACCTTAGACAAGATGAAGATGTAGTCGATACCTGGTTTTCCTCATGGTTATGGCCAATGACCGTTTTCAATGGAATACTAGAGCCTGATAATGCAGATATTAAGTATTATTATCCAACAAGTGATTTGGTAACGGCACCAGATATTATTTTCTTTTGGGTAGCCCGAATGATTATTTCCGGGTACGAATACCGACAAGAAAAACCTTTTGAGAATGTATATTTTACAGGAATAGTACGGGATAAACAACGCCGTAAGATGTCAAAATCATTGGGTAATTCACCCGATGCCTTAAAGTTAATAGATAATTATGGAGCTGATGGCGTTCGGGTAGGACTTTTATTGAGTTCTGCTGCTGGAAATGACCTTATGTTCGATGAGGATCTGTGCCAGCAAGGAAAAAATTTCGCCAATAAAATATGGAATGGCTTCCGTCTGTTGAAAGGCTGGGAAGTGGTTGATTTGCCTCAGCCCGAATCTTCAAAATTGGGAGTCTCCTGGTATAAGGCAAAGTTTAACCAGACCTTGGGAGAGATTGAAGACCATTTTAGCAAATACCGAATTTCAGATGCTTTGATGGCTATCTACAAATTGGTTTGGGACGATTATAGTTCTTGGTTGCTAGAAATTGTAAAACCTGCATACCAACAACCAATAGATAGAACATCATTTAATGAAGTCATTGAAATATTTGAAGATAATTTAAAGTTATTGCACCCTTTTATGCCCTTCTTGACCGAGGAGGTTTGGCAGCATATCGCTGAACGCAGCCCCGAAGAAGCACTGATAGTTTCCCAATGGCCTGGAAAGAGAGAGGTTGATGTTTCACTTATCGAGGAATTCGATTTTGCCGCGGAGGTTATTTCAGGAATAAGGACCATTCGTAAGGAGAAGAACATTCCTATGAAAGAACCCTTGGTGCTTTCTATTTTGAAGACTGAGAAAAACGTCAAAGATTGGGATGTTGTTATTGGTAAACTCACCAATATTTCATCGATTTCGTACGTCGATACAGCTGTTGAAGGAGCACTAACGTTCAGGGTGAAAAGCAACGAATACTTTATTCCCATTAGTGGTGCGGTGGATGTTGAAGCCGAAATCAAAAAGATTCAAGAGGAACTAAAATATACCAAAGGTTTTTTGCAGTCCGTTCAAAAGAAACTTTCCAATGAACGTTTTGTCAACAATGCCCCAGAACAGGTAATTGCTATCGAACGCAAAAAACAGGCCGATGCCGAAGCCAAGATAGAAACCTTGGAAAAAAGCTTGGCGAGTTTGGGATAGGGCTGTTCAGGGAACCTTTTTTGGCAATGGTATTGAAATTTCGTTTGTGATGTTTATCTTTAGAAAAAACATTCCAAAATGAAACAGTTACTGCTTGTGGGAATATGTCTTTGTGTACTTCCTATGATGGCTCAGGAAGAGAAGCCAGAAATTCCACGAAAAAAAGTACAGATAAAAACTGCGGTCTTACCGGCCCCTGAGGCAGATAAAGATGGAGCTATGGTATATGGTTATAATAGATCGGGTAATTTTTCGGTTCTAAGGAAAGGAACCAACAACCTAGTCTGCATTGGCGATAACCCAGCCAAGGAAGGGATAAGCGTATCCTGCTATTCGAAAAAGTTGGAACCTTTTATGGCCAGGGGTCGAGAACTTACGGCCGAGGGAAAGGATTTTAAGGAAAAAAGGAAAATTCGGGGGGCCGAAGTTGCTTCTGGCAAGATACCTATGCCCAAAGAGCCAAGTATGACATATATCTATTTCGGTAAGGATGAGGATTATGATAAAACTACAGGAGATCTCAAAAATGGACAATATAGATATGTGATTTATACACCTTTTGCCACTCCTGAATCTACAGGATTACCTATAAAACCTCATGCTAAAGGCATGCCGTGGCTTATGGATCCAGGGACGCATAGAGCGCATATTATGATCGGGCCTTTCAAATAATTTTAATTACCCCTCTAGAAAAGAATGCACTTTACCAGTGCATTGAGGCCTTGTTTTGATTTTTGGCGAAATTTTACTAAACTCGAACTTATTTTTTATTGATTGAATAGCCTATGGGATACACCTCAGAAGATTTTTTGAAAGCGAAGACCAGAAAAGACCTAATCGCTATAGCCCGAAAAAAGGACGTTGATATTGAAAGCGTTGTTAGAAACCTTAAATATGAGCTTGAATTGAGTAGACTTCAAAGTGAGTTGGTTAATCTACAACAATGGATCACAAAAAATAATTTACGGGTAGCCGTTCTTTTTGAAGGTCGTGATGCTGCTGGCAAAGGTGGTTCTATCAAACGTTTTGTTGAGCATTTAAACCCACGTTCCTCAAGGGTTGTAGCCCTCTCAAAACCTACTAATAATGAAAGAGGACAATGGTATTTTAGAAGATACATTAAGGAACTGCCCAATCCAGGGGAGATTGTTTTTTTTGATCGCAGTTGGTACAATAGAGCAGTGGTTGAGCCTGTGATGGGTTTTTGTACCAAAAATCAATATAATCAATTTATAGTTCAGGTGCCCGAGTTCGAGCATATGTTATATGAAGATGGGGTTATAATCATTAAATTCTGGTTTTCAATCTCAAAAGAAGTACAAAGCAAGCGGTTCAATGCCCGTTTGAAGAATCCTCTAAAGCAATGGAAATTTAGTCCGGTAGATAGGAAAGGGCAGGAACTTTGGGATGAATATACATATTACAAAGAGCAGATGTTCACCAAGACCCACACCAATTTTAGCCCGTGGATAATAGTGAAGACCAACGATAAGAAAACGGCACGTTTGGAAAGTATGCGCTATTTGTTGTCAAAGTTCAACTATTCCGATGACAAGGATATTTCCAATTTAATACAACCAGATCCTAATGTAATTGTTCGTTATTATCGCAACGCCATACAAATCGATATTTAATATGAAGTCAGTTCAAAATATAAATATTTCATCAGAAGCGTTGAAACTTCTTAATTCCAAATTAGGTTTAAGAAGTTTATTTGCTAGCAAGAATATCGATTTAGATAAAACTTTACGAGAGGTAGAGTATGAAAACTATTTGCGTAAGCAACAAGTTGAACTGGTTAAATTACAGGCCTGGGCCATTAAGAACAAGAAGAAGATAGTTATCCTTTTTGAGGGAAGGGATGCCGCTGGGAAAGGAGGGGCCATTCGGAGAATTGCTGCCCATATCAACCCTAGATATTATAGAATTATTGCTTTAAACAAACCAACTGAAGACGAAGAAGGTCAATGGTATTTTCAGCGTTATGTGAATAGATTACCCAAACCGGGCAAAATCGTATTTTTTGATCGCAGTTGGTACAATAGGGCCGTAGTTGAACCAGTCAATGGTTTTTGTACAGGAGAACAGTATGATAAGTTCATGTCCCAGGTTAATGATTTTGAAAAAATGATCATTGATCCCGATACTTTTCTGATTAAATTTTACTTTTCAATTACGAAGGAAGAACAGCAGAAGCGCTTTGATGATATTAAAACAAGCGATTTAAAGCGATGGAAAATGTCTGCTGTTGATGAGAAGGCACAGGGACTTTGGGATGAATACACCAAATACAAAGAGGTAATGCTCAAGAAGACAGATACAACCCATGCACCTTGGATAATTTTAGTAGCCAATAAAAAAACGAAAGCCAGATTGGCGGCAATAGAACATATTTTAAAGGCCATTCCGTACAGGGATTAATTGATTGAAAATGACATAAAATATGGATAATCAAAGAATTATGTCCAATCGTCAATTTGGCTATATTTGTTAAAGATAAAATATTACACTAAGTGGAAGCCTACGCTAAAGCACTTTTATACGCCATTCCTTTTTTTATGTTGCTGTTGGTGATAGAAATGGCATACGGTCATTTCATGAAAGACCAAAAGCATAAGATTATGGATTCCGTTTCGAGCATTAGTTCCGGACTTACCAATATTTTGAAAGATTCATTGGGAATAGGAGTCGCATTGGTTACCTATCCGTATTTGTTGGAACATTTAGCGCTGATGGAAATAGAGGCGACTTGGTTGGTGTGGTTAATTGCTTTTTTGGCTATTGATCTTGCAGGATATTGGAACCACAGATTGAGCCATAAAATCAACTTTTTCTGGAATCAACATGTTATACACCATAGTAGCGAGGAGTTTAATTTGGCATGCGCATTACGCCAGTCTATTTCCAATCTTCTGGGTTATTTTCCATTATTGCTTATTCCCGCCGCACTCTTTGGGGTGCCAAGTTCAGTAATTGCAATTTTAGCCCCAGCACATTTATTCGCCCAATTTTGGTACCATACCCAGCATATTGGTAAAATGGGTTGGCTCGAGTACATTATCATAACACCATCGCAGCACCGCGTGCATCATGCTATAAACCCCGAATACTTAGATAAAAATTTAGGCCAGATACTTAGTGTTTGGGACCGGTGGTTTGGGACTTTTCAACAAGAGTTAGATACTATTCCACCGCAATATGGTGTATTGAAACCGGCAGCGACCTGGAACCCGGTTATCATTAATTTTCAGCACATCTGGCTTTTGATTAAAGATGCTTGGAGCACCCAAAGTTATTGGGATAAACTACGTATTTGGTTTATGTCCACAGGTTGGCGACCTGCTGATGTAAAAAAGAATTACCCAGTTCCCAGTATTGAGGATGTATATCACTTTAAAAGGTATAGTACCCCTGCTTCAGTACTATTAAAAGGGTATGCTGTATTTCAATTGTTGGTTACCACTTTTTTAATGCTATTTATGTTCTTCAATTATTCAGCGATTGGTTTTGAAGGGCTACTGCTTTTTGGAGCCTTTGTTTTTGTTGGTGTATATGGGTATACTACCCTTATGGATAGAACCAATTATGCGGTGTGGATTGAGATTTTTAGAGGTGCAGCTGGAATAATTCTAATATGGATGAGCAATGACTGGTTTGGCATGAATTCATATTTCACATTCGGAAGTTTAACAATGGTATTTTATTTTTTAATTACCATAATTGGCGGTGTATATTTTACCTTTTTGGAAAAAGAGAGGGCCAATACCAAAGTTGAATTTAATTAAGAATAAATTCATTAAGATGAGACCATATATTTTAGCTGAAACCAATTGGAACGCCCTTAAAGATGACAGATTTGATTTGGCCATTTTACCGTGGGGTGCCACAGAAGCCCATAATTACCACTTGCCCTATGCTACGGACGTGTACGAAAGCGATGCTTTAGCCGCGGAATCGGCAAAAAATGCTTGGGAACAGGGAGCAAAGGTGATTGTATTGCCTTCTATCCCTTTTGGTGTGAATACAGGGCAATCCGATATTTATTTGGACATAAATCTAAACCCCAGCACGCAGCTTGCTATTTTGGCAGATGTTATTGAGGTGCTTAATCGTCAAGGAATTCAAAAATTACTTATTTTCAATAGCCACGGGGGTAATGATTTTAAGCCCTTAGTGCGTGAGTTGGGTCTGAAGTTCCCACAAATGTTCATTAGTTTTTGCAACTGGTTTCAATCGATGGATAAGGCAGAATACTTCGATAAAAAAGGTGATCACGCTGATGAGATGGAGACTAGTCTTATGCTTTATTTAAAACCTGAATTGGTTTTGCCCAAAGAAAAGTGGGGTAGTGGTTCATCAAAACAATTTAAGATTAGGGCCTATTCAGAAGGGTGGGTTTGGGCAGAACGTAAATGGTCACAAATAAGCAAGGATACTGGTGTTGGTGATCCAATGCTTTCGACCAAAGAAAAGGGCGAACGTTTTTTTAATGATGTTACCAAGAAAATAGGTGATTTTATGGTGGACCTTTGTAATGCGGATATCGACGATTTGTATACTTAGATGATAGGGCTATCGGCCTTTAATTTCTTTTTTCACCAACTTTATATAAGCTTTCATTGCATCTTCCCGGCTAATGTTTTGCGCCTGTATCAACGCGTTGGCCTTAAAAGCATTAATGAGGGGTGTTCTACTGCCGGGGTTGTTGAAGTTTTTATTGGCAATTTTATAGTAGGCATATAGTTTTAACAATAAATCTGCAGGTAACGGTTTTGTATAGCTGTTCACATAATCTACTGCCAGCACAAAATTTTTATGTAAGGTCTCCTTTTTCATTTTTATCGACAAAGGTTGCTATACAGGTCTTTGCGCCAACAACCTTTTGGTTAAGTTTTACCGCTATGCCGCAATCCAAAGGTAATAACAAGTCTACCCTTGAACCAAATTTAATAAAACCCGCATCTTCGCCTTGATGTACACTCTCCCCAACCTCCGCATAGTTGACAATACGCCTAGCTACGGCCCCGGCAATTTGACGGTACAATATTTCACCAAACTTCGGTGTATTTATAACGACAGTGGTTCGTTCGTTGTCCGTGCTTGATTTGGGGTGCCAAGCTACCAAATATTTTCCGGGATGATATTTTGAATATCTAATGGTGCCACTTATTGGATATCTCGTTACATGCACATTCAGTGGTGACATGAAGATTGAAACCTGCATTCTTTTTTCATTGAAGTATTCGGTTTCCTCAACTTCCTCAATCACTACAACCTTGCCGTCAACCGGTGCCAAAATTTCATCAAAAAGATTATTTGCCTCTCTTTTAGGGTTTCTAAAAAATTGTAAAATTAATAGTAGGATTAAAACAGCAATAAATTGTAGCCCCCACCGTACCCAATCGTTTATTAAAAAAAATTGGGAGACAAGAACAAGGGTTACAACTAAAAAAAAGGTTGTCAATATTATTTTTTGACCCTCTTTATGAAACATAAGTGAAAATTTTAAGCGTTAAATATGCAAAGGGAGCAGCGAACACCATACTATCCAATCGGTCTAACATCCCACCATGTCCTGGGATTATTGCCCCACTATCTTTTACCCCCGCAGCTCTTTTGAATTTTGACTCAATCAAATCTCCAAGCGTACCAAAGATTACAATTACCGCTGCTAAAATAATCCATTGCAACGGACTAATTATAGGTTCGTACTTGCCAAAGAAATAAGCAGCGATCATTGTAAAGACAAAACCGCCCAAGGTACCTTCCACAGTTTTCTTAGGTGAGATAGCCTTGAATAATTTGGTTCGCCCAATTGTACTTCCGACAATATATGCAAAGGAATCATTTACCCATATCAAAATAAAAATACCCATAATCAGCAATTTTGCAAAATCGTTGTCTTTGTAAGGTATCATGGTCAAAAAGATGCATCCGCCGCCAATATAAAACAATCCAAATAAGAACTTTTGAATAAAATTAAAAGGTCTTTCTTTTTTGGAAAATAAATGTAACAATAATACTATGTCTACTGTAATGGTCAAGAACATAAGGATATTGATGAGCCATTTGTCGTGTACCAAGTAAATGAACGCCCACCATAATGCTAGGTACGCTACAAAAACATGATAGCCCTTTAAATGCACGAGTCTTTTGTATTCATAAAGACAAGTAAGGCCGAAGGTCATGAATAAAAAATCAAATGCATCCGAGCTCAGAAAAACGGCAGAGAGTAATAAAATAATATAAACTGCTCCGGAAAGTGCCCGTCTTACAACTTCTCTCATTCTATAGATCTTCCAAAAGTAAAAGGTATAGATTTTTAGAGCTACTACCGTATGTTAAAAAATCATCTGAATTCTGGTTTGTGGCCTTAAAATGTTTGAGTGTTGTGATATTAGCAGGGATGTTATGCCCATATTTTTTCTTTATTTTCTTTAGACCTTCCCCAATTGATTCTACCAATTGACTTGTTGTGGCAAAAACAATGATATTATCAGGAAGCTCATTGAGTTTCTTCTCCATAAGCTGGTTGGAGCACACTAATATAGAGCCATTTTGAGCGATTAGATGCTCACACGTGGTGAAAAATACTTCACTTTCCCTGGCCTTGCTTGTGAATGTGATGTTCTCTTTGGAAAATCTTTCTTCCAATCTTTTGTTCATTGAAAAGAATGGATGTTTCTCCCAATCATTCTCAATGATAATATTATAAAGTGCCTCTGACACTTCTCCCAGAGAGTCACAATAGATAAATTTACCTCCATTCTTCTTGAAATAAATTGTGAATTTTTCGTCGACGGGAATGTTAAGGTCGGGCATATGAACCCCTCGGGTTTCTATAGATTCCTTAGAAGGCTTTTTTTTGCCACCACCAAAAAGCTTGTCAATTAGTCCCATCAACTTTTATAAAACTCCAACATTTGTTCCAACTCATGTAAGAACAACGTAAAATGCATTTATTAATTTTCTTTTTTCTCTCCTTCATCCGTAATCGAAACCTCTTCTTTTGAAGCACCCTCAACTTCCTTTGAGATCTCTTGACCTTTACCGTCAAACTCCTTATCAAATGGCCTTTTACCGAATATTTTTTCCAGGTCTTCTTTGAAGATTACTTCTTTTTCCAAAAGGCGTTCCGCCAGTTTAATGAGTTTGTCTTTATTCTTGTCTAAGACATCAATTGCACGCTTATACTGTTCTTCAATTATTTTTGAAATTTCAGCATCAATTTTACGAGCCGTTTCTTCACTATAGGGTTTAGTAAAACTATATTCATTTTGGCCTGAAGAGTCGTAATAGGTAAGATTGCCAATCTCATCATTAAGCCCATATACGGTTACCATTGCCCGAGCTTGTTTTGTAATTTTTTCCAGATCACTTAAAGCGCCGGTAGAAATTTTATCGAAAATAATCTTTTCTGCGGCTCTTCCTCCCAAAGTGGCACACATTTCATCTAGCATTTGTTCTGTGCGAACAATAAGCCTTTCTTCGGGTAAATACCACGCGGCCCCCAAAGATTGTCCACGGGGAACTATGGTTACCTTTACCAAAGGAGCAGCATGTTCTAACATCCAACTAACCGTTGCATGGCCTGCCTCGTGGTAGGCAATTGTCTTTTTCTCACCTGGTGTTATTATTTTGTTCTTTTTCTCTAATCCGCCAACTATCCTATCAACGGCATCCAAAAAGTCTTGTTTGTGGACTGCTTTTTTTTCTTTTCGTGCCGCGATCAATGCTGCTTCATTACATACATTGGCAATATCAGCACCTGAAAATCCAGGGGTCTGCCTGGCCAAGAAATCCAAGTCTAAGGTCTCGGCTGTCTTAATGGGCCTGAGGTGCACTTCAAAGATTTCTTTTCGCTCACGAATATCGGGTAAGTCCACATAAATTTGTCTGTCAAACCGACCTGCCCGCATAAGGGCTTTATCCAAAATATCAGCACGATTGGTCGCTGCAAGGACTATTACGTTAGTATTTGTGCCAAAACCATCCATCTCAGTTAATAGTTGGTTTAAGGTGTTTTCGCGTTCATCATTGGAACCTGTGAAATTGTTTTTACCTCTTGCCCTACCAATTGCATCAATCTCATCAATGAAAATAATTGCTGGTGACTTGTCTTTGGCCTGTTTAAATAGGTCCCTTACTCTTGATGCTCCAACACCTACAAACATTTCAACAAAATCAGAACCTGACAAAGAGAAAAACGGAACTTTGGCCTCACCTGCCACTGCTTTTGCAAGTAGAGTCTTACCGGTACCTGGAGGGCCTACCAACAGGGCGCCTTTGGGTATTTTACCACCTAAAGACGTGTATTTGTCAGGATTTCTAAGAAATTCCACGATTTCCTCGACTTCTTCTTTGGCACCCTCCAAGCCTGCAACATCCTTGAAAGAAGTTCGGGTATCGGTATTTTCATCAAATAACTTGGCCTTTGACTTGCCTATGTTGAAGATTTGACTTCCGCCACCACCGCCACCGCCACCGGACATTCTGCGCATAAGATAGATCCAAATACCTATAATCAAAACAAAGGGGAGTATTCCTAATAGAAGTTCGCCCAAAAAGTTTGATTCCTTGTCAAACTCGACAATGGTATCCAGATTGTTTTCCTTTTTTATCTCGGTTATCTCATTCTGAAAAATTTGTAAATCCCCATAATCTAATATGTAATGCGGAATAGCACTCGTGGTAGGTAAAAAAGGTTTTTCTGAAACTTCCTTATGTACGTCTTTTTGCAAAGCTTCGTCGGATAAGAACACCTTGGCTTGATTGGTGTTGGTGATAATCAAAATCTTATCTATATCACCATTCCTAAGGTATTCCTGTAATTCCGAGGTGGTCGACTTTTTGGTGCTCGCAAGATTACCCCCCCCTATAAACTGAAAACCTATTAAAAATACCGCAATGAGCCCATAGATCCACCATGAACTGAATTTTGGTTTTTTGGGAATATTTTTGTTTTCTTTAGCCATTCTTTTTTTTTACTGATTTACTGTACTTTCTATTTGGGTGAATTTGGCATCACCCCAAAGTCCTTCTATATCGTAGTATTCTCTTATTTGTTTTTGGAAGACATGAACCACAACATTAACGTAATCCATTAATACCCATTCGGCATTGTCTTCACCTTCTATATGCCAAGGTTTATCTTTAATATTCTTGCTAACTGTTTTTTGGATAGAACCTACTATTGCATTAACATGCGTGTTTGAAGTGCCATTACATATTATAAAGTAGTCGCATACGGTATTTTCGATTTCTCTGAGATCCAGTAATTTTATATCGTGTCCTTTTACTTCTTCAATTCCCTGTAAAATTAATGCAATTAACTCGTCTGCACTAGCTTTCCTTTTTTGCATTCAATAATTTTAGTTTGTACAAAGTTATTATTTTTTTGTTCTTTTAACCCTAGTTTTTAACATTAGATTCTACAATGATACATTGGGCAATATATGAAGATAGTCAAACTTAATGCCACGGACTCCACAAATGTGTATTTAAAGGATTTAGTGAATTCCCAATCCTTGGAAGATTACACTATAGTTGTTACTGATGAGCAGACTATGGGAAGGGGCCAAATGGGGGCAAAGTGGCAATCAGAACCTTTCAAGAACCTAACATTCAGTGTTTTGAAAAAAGTTGGGGGGATTGATATTACAAATCCTTTTCTATTGAACATATGTGTTTCCCTGGCCGTTTATAATATATTGAAAAAAGAAATTGTTCCAGATTTACACATTAAATGGCCTAACGACATTCTGTCAGGTAATAGCAAACTATGCGGTATTCTAATCGAAAATATTATATCGGGTAATCAGTTGAAGGAATCTATAATCGGTATAGGACTTAATGTGAACCAAACTAGGTTCAATAATCTACCCAAGGTATCCTCAATGAAATTAGTACTTGGTAAAACGTTTGATTTGGACCAATTGCTTAAATCGCTCCAAATTGAATTAAAGAAAATATTTCTAAAATTAGAAGATGTCGGTGTTAAGCCGCTACAAAAAGACTATGAAAATGTTCTTTTTAGAAAAGACAAACCCTCAACTTTTAAAGATAAGGAAGGCAAATTGATAATGGGATTTATACGTGGGGTCTCAGATGAGGGAAGATTACAAGTGACTCTTGAGGATGATGTCAAAAAGGAATTCGATATGAAGGAAGTTAGTTTATTGTACTAGATATTTTCTAAATTCGAAGATAGTGTTGCAATAAAATTAGTTATTGGTGCTTTGATCATCATTGCCATCATAGCGTTGAACTCCCCATTAAAACTTAAGGTTACCTGGCATGCATTTTCATCAATTGATGTTATATCGGCCGTAAGGGTAAAAGGCAATTTATCACTTGCCGCGCCTAAAACGATTTTATCGTTGGGGTTTTGTTCATTTCTTTGCAAAACGATTTGTGGCATTCCTTTTAAGGCAAAAAGAAATCGGTCTTCATTAATGACCTCGAACTTATCAATATTTTCTGGCATTAATCTTTCAAAGTTTTTAAGGTTGGTCAAAAATTCAAAAACTTCCTTATCGCTTTTGTTCAATGTGCTACTTGTAGATTCTATATGCATACTATTTTATTGCTGCCATTGGGAAGGGTTTTTTCGCCACTCCTTCAAGGTATTCAATTGTTCGTCTTTGATATAGCCCGTTTCAGAGGCCTGTTGAATCAAATTTTCATAATCTGCGAGGGTATGAAGGTCTAGTTTTTTTTTGCTGAAATTGTCTAAGGCAACGTCAAAGCCATATGTAAATATGGCCAGCATACCTTTAATATTGGCGCCTTCGGCCTCTAAGGCTTCAACAGCATTAAGACTACTTTTTCCTGTACTTATCAAATCTTCTATAACCACTACGTTTTGGCCCGGCTCTAGCAAACCTTCTATTTGGTTTCGTCTTCCATGGGATTTTGGTTCTGGTCGTACATAGATAAAGGGCAACCCCAAATAATCCGCAACCAGTGCCCCTAAGCCGATGGCACCGGTGGCAACCCCTGCTATTACATCTGTTTTGCCGTAAAGGGCCTCCACTTGTTCAGCCATTTTTTCTCGAACAAAATTTCTTATTGTAGGATATGACAATATTATTCTGTTATCGCAATATATTGGGGATTTCCATCCGGAAGCCCATGTAAAAGGATTTTCGGGTTTCAACTTTATTGCATTAATTTGCAATAGAAGCTCTGCAGTTTTTTTTGCGGTGTTTTTATCTAAAACCATACGCAAATGTATAAAGTTTTTGTTAAAGAACTGCCTTTGATTTTAACAAATAAATTGTCCGAAACTTCAAATAGCAAGTACTTCTTATTGAATGATGATGCAGTACAGGATGCTATTGAAAATCTATCCAGGAAAAAGCTTAGGGAGGCCTATATTTACTACCCGAATCACGAAGAAATATTAAATAAATTTTGTAAAACCATCCCCAAAGAGGTAGCAGCAGGAGGTGTTGTTACGAATAAGGAGGGAAAGGTCCTATTCATTTACAGGAATGATAAATGGGATTTACCCAAAGGCAAATTGGATAAAGGTGAGAGTATTGAGGAATGTGCAGTTCGCGAAGTAGAGGAAGAGACGGGAGTTAAGAAACTAAAAATCGAGAATTTTCTTAAAACAACCTACCACATTTTTAAACGCAATGGTAAATATAAATTGAAAGAGGTTCACTGGTTTGCCATGAAAACTTCTTATGACGGTAAATTATCTGGTCAATTAAGTGAGGGGATAGAAAAGGTGAAGTGGAAAGGTCCTAAAAAAATCAAGAAGGCCCTGGAGAATTCCTATATAAATATTAAATCGCTGTTCGGGGAATAATCTATGGGTTTTCCGATAAAGTCTGCCTTGTCGAATCTCTGTTTGTACATCAGGCGGGTTTGGTAATATTTGCTATTTTCTCCATTCTAATGGGTTTCGTGTTAAAGGTAATTAAATGATGTGTTTTTTGGTTGTAAAATTCCCAATTCTCATAGTCAACAGGGTCAATCGATGAAGTAATAATGTTTATTCGAATATTATTTGCAATAGGCAATTCAACAAATTCCTCTAAAAACTGCCATCCATCCATAATGGGCATATTTATATCTAGAAATATTACTTCAGGTATGGATTTGTTTGTCCGCAAAGCCTTTTTAATACCATCGATCGCCAGTCGACCATTGCCATAAGTGCTTATGGTATTGTAAGGGACTGTATTGTCTAACATTTTTCGTATACCGAAAACTGTTATGGCATCGTCATCAACAATAAAAATCGAGTTAATTGTTTTCATTAAAATATATATTAAATATGGACCCTTTGTTTACTTCACTCTGAACAACAATTTTTCCGTTCATTGCTTCTATCTGGTTTTTGGTAATGTAGAGGCCTATTCCTCTGGCGTCGTCATTATTGTGGAAGGTCTTATACATGCCAAATAATTTGTCACCGTACCTTTTAAGGTCAATGCCCAAACCATTATCTTCAATGCTCAAAATGGTATAACCTTTACTCCTTTGGGCACTCAATTTGATTATGGGATTTCTTTTGGAAGATTTATATTTTACCGCATTGGTAATGAAGTTCATAAGAATACTGTCTATGTAGGTCGGTACAACAGGTATGATCACATTATCTTGAATTGTGTTTATCAATGTTGCCTTGTTGTTCTTGAGAAATGCTGATAGATTTTTCTCCGCCCTATCTATTTTGGCCTTGAGATTAACCGGTGTTTTTTTGATATTTACATTTGAGCTAATCGTCATGACCTCGTTCAGATTATCCAAAGTTTCCAAAAGGTTGTCAGAGGCTTCAACCAGCATTTTCATAATATTTTGCTTTTCAGAATCATCCCTTTCGTTGGCCAAAAATTCCAATAGCATCGAGAAATTGGCCGTATGTGATCTTAAGTTGTGTGAGACGATATGCGCAAAATTGATGAGTTTTTTATTTTGTAAGGACGTCACGTTTATCAGGCCCCTAAGCTCTTCTTCTTTTTGTTTTATGTCTGAAATGTCAAGGCCTATTCCAACTAGACCATTGACTCTTCCATCTTCCCCTTTCAAGGGGATTTTGGAAACTAAAAAGTTACTTGCAGTTCCATCTTTCTTCAGTATGATTTTTTCTTTCGCCAATATGGGCTTAAGGGAGTTCATGACCTGTAGATCTTCTTCTCTAGCTATTTGGGCATATTCCTTATCATAAAACTCAAAGTCATTTTTTCCCAACAATTCTTTTGGAGAATCTACACCCATGAAATCACCTTCAGCTTTATTGACCAATACTTTTCTGGATTCAATATCTTTAATAAAGATCCTGAGGGGTAAATTGTCTATCAAAGTCCTCAACAACTCCTGTTCTTCGCGAATCTGCCTTTTTTTCTTTTCCGATTCTGAGATATCTTGAACAATGGCCCAGACCAACTTCCTCTCTTTTTTACCGACAATCAATGATTTGTTTATAATGACAGGGCAATGGCTACCATCTTTTCGAACATATTTTTCTTCTATCGGTCCAAAGGTTCCATGAGATTCAAGCTCATGTGTAATTTCATTTTTGATTCTTTCAGACTTGTTGGCAAGAAGATCATAACACTTGATTTCAGCAATGTTGTTTTTATCATAACCTGTGGTGGCCATGAAGGCAGGGTTAAAGTCTAAAATTTCTTCGGTTTCAAAGTCATAAAGAAAATAGCTTACTGGGGATAATTCGTAAAGTGTTCGAAACTTTTGTTCGCTTTCCTTTAATTTTTCCCTAGAGGCTACCATTTCAGTTATCATTCGCCCTTCTGCCAAAAGAGAAACAACCTTGTTGGCTTCATTGTAAATGGGCTTTAAGGAAAAATCTACGGGAACCTGTTCCTTGTTTTTATCAAGGACCATAATTTCACTTCGCATGAACTGACCCTTGGCTGCAGCTTGGACTATTTGCTTTAGCCCATCTTTGATGAAGTCAGGTACGGGCCACCAATAAGCATCCCAGAATTTTTTACCTATAACATCATCGGTTTTTAAATCCGCAAAATCCAGTGCGGTATCGTTAATCTCAATAAAGGTCCCATCAACGCTAAGAATTCCGGTAAATTGATATGAAGAATTAAAAATGCTTCTGAAATTTCTTTCTTTCTCTTCCAGGTCTTTTTGTGCCTTGCGCTTTTCACTGATATCGATGCTCATTCCAATTAAGCCTTCTACTTCATTGTTTTCATTTAGAAGAGGTATTTTGGAAGTCAAGAATGTAGTAACGGTACCGTCATTCTTAATACTGACATCTTCTTTGTTAAGTACGGGTTTTTGTAATTTCATTACCTCGAGATCATCTTTTCTAAAACTCGAAGCTGTTTTAAAATCATAAAATTCGAAATCATTCTTGCCTATTATTTCACTTTCATCTTTGACACCGCAAAAGTCAATCTCTGATTTATTGACCAATACTTTTCTAGATTCAAGGTCCTTGATAAATACGTTCAAAGGTAAATTATCTATTAAAGTCTTGAGGAGACGCTCGTTTTCTCTTGTTTTTATTTCTGCCGTCACCTGATCGTTAATATCTTGAAAACTGCCTAAAAGACCAATGAATTTGCCATTTTTAAAGAGTGGTCTTCCAGCCGAAATAATCCATATTTCATTGCCTTTAGCCGTATTCAATTGTAACTTTTCCTTCCAAGGGGTGCCTTCCCGCATGGCATTGTCAATAGCCATAGAAATGGTATTTCTACTGTAGCCATTTTTGTAAAAATTAATTGCAGTATCGATACTGGGAACGAAATCTATTGGAACCTCATGAATGGTTTTGGTCATATTGCACCAAATTAAATTATCTTTTACTGCATCATATTCCCAGGTTCCAATTTTGGCAATTTCTGCTTTTTCGTCAAAAAGCGCTTCTAGTTTCTCAAGTTTTAGTTCATTCAGCACTCTTTGCGTAATATCTTCGGTTTGGATAATGACCCCTATGACATTTTCTAACTCATCATACCAGGGTATATTAATCCATTCAAACCATTTTTCATTTTGGTCTTTGTCAATATAGTTTTGGATACCTACCTCGCTGGTTTTACCTTTAAGACATTCCTTTAGAACCTTTTGCCACTTTCTGTCTGTATTTTCAAAAAATTGGTTTAAATTCTTGCCCGTAACATTCCTGTCGGAAAATTCAAAATAGGCAATCCACTTGTCCGAGGCATGAACTATTTCAAGCTTTTTATTTAAAAAAGCCGTAGCCTTTGGTAATTGTTTTATGAGGTAATTATTGGCACTCGCTCTGACTCCATTCAGCATCATGTTGTAATTTCTTACTAATGTAATCTGATTTTCCAACTTTACTGAAGGTTTGTTGTGAACATGGTCAAACTAGTTGTGTAAGCGTAAAATACAGGCGCAAAGATTTGGTGTAATAATGAAAGAGAGAATAATCTCACTAAGTTACTTATATTTATTATAAAATGGAAAAAGTAATTGAAGAACTTAGCGTCATAAGAATAGGGAGACCTCGAATTAAGTGGGAAAAATCTATTTAATTTGTCCTTACGGTTTCTGGTACCAATCCTGAATAATCCCCACCATTCCTAATGACATCACGAACAATCGAAGAACTGATATAGGATTTACCCGAAGAGGTAAGAAGAAAGACGGTTTCGATTTCTGAAAGTTTTCTGTTGGTATGGGCAATGGCCTTTTCGAATTCGAAATCTGCAGGGTTCCTTAATCCGCGCAAAATAAAATTGGCATTGACCTTTTCGCAAAAATCCACAGTTAAACCTTCATAGGTCAAAACTTTTATTTTAGGCTCATTTTCAAAGGCCTTGGAGATAAAACCAAGCCGTTGTTCGAGGGTAAACATATATTTTTTATCTACATTGACACCCACGGCAATTATAAGTTCATCAAAAAGGGGTATGCCTCTTATGATAATGTCGTGATGACCTAAGGTAAGGGGGTCAAAGGAGCCAGGAAATATTGCACGTCTCATAGTATAAAGTTATGGGTTTTTGGGTAAAACTTCCTCTATAGCACTCTCGAACAATTTAGAAAGTGATATTCCGGCTATCTTTGCTTGTTGTGGCAAGATGCTTTCCATAGTCAATCCTGGGGTGGTGTTCATTTCCAGCATATACGGCTCATCGTTCAGAAATATAAATTCGCTTCGTGAAAATCCTTTGACCTTTAATACCTCGTAGGCACGTTTTGCCATTTGAACTACCTTTGTTTCCTGTTCAGGGGAAATTCGTGCAGGAGTGATTTCTTGTGACTTGCCTTCGTATTTGGCTTCGTAATCAAAAAAATCATTCTCTGTGACAATTTCAGTAATCGGAAGTACTTTAGTCTCTCCTTTGTATTTTATAACGCCAACAGACACTTCGGTACCATCTAAAAATCCTTCAATGATAATCTCATCGTCCTCTTTGTATGCATTTTCAATAGCGAATTTTAACTGTTCCTTTTTATACACTTTAGATATTCCATAACTGCTACCTGCCTTGTTGGCCTTTACGAAACAGGGTAGCCCTACTTTTTCAATGATGGCTTCTTCGTTGATTTGGTCGCCGAAATTTAAGTAATAAGAAGGGGCCGATTTAATTCCGTAAGGCTTTAAAACACTGAGGAGATCTCGCTTGTTAAAGGTCAAAGCCGCCTGATAGTAATCGCATGAGGTTTGGGGTATTTTCAACAGATTTAAATAAGCCTGCATTAACCCATCTTCGCCCGGCGTACCATGAATAGCATTGAAAACACAGTCGAAAATAACGGTTTTCCCATCGACCGTAACTGAAAAATCATGCCTATTCACCTGATGCTCTGTTTCATCTTCATCAACATAGACCCATTTGTCCTTTAAAATATGGATGCGAAAGCTATCATACTTCTCTTTGCTCAAATAGTTGTATACTACATTACCACTTTTTAGCGAAATATGATACTCGCTGGAGTAACCGCCCATTATGATGGCCACTTTTTTCTTCATATTTGTTGGTGTATATAGGTCATTAAAAATGAATATTGGTCATTCAAAGTAAAGAAAAAAGCAATCGGTTTTACACCATATTTTTATTTTTTTTGTTTATTGGAATTACCAATTGCGGGAGTGCTCGGGCTATTTAACCAACATTTGGGACAGTTACAGCTCTTAATTTTGCCCCATTTCCTATATTTGCAGGGTTAATTACATTATTACATGATGGGTTTTTTCAAATTTTTGCGAAGTAAGACTTTTTTAATTCAGCTAGGTCTGGCATTCATTGCTTCGATACTTTTGGTATTTTTGGTATTGCGATGGTTGAATAGTTCTACAAATCATGGTGATTTCGTTGAAGTCCCTAATTTTGCTAAAATGTCGGTAATGGATATGCGTAAGGCTGTTGAAAATGCAGGTTTGCGTTACGAGGTATTGGATTCTGCCAATTACAATCCAGATTACCCTAAATTTTCAATCATTGAGCAAGACCCAAAAGCAGGGAATAAAGTAAAGGAGAATAGAAAAATATATTTCACAGTTAACCCATCAGGATATAAAAAGGTAACTGTACCGGATATAATTCAGGTTACCCAGCGTAATGCGGCTTCTATGTTGAAAGCAGTTGGTTTGGACGTGCAACGCGTTACCTATGTTGATGAACTGGGCAAGGATATGGTATACTCTATTAAGTACAAAGGCAAGTATGTAAAGCCAGGGGATAAACTTCCCAAGACTTCGAAAGTAGAATTGGTCTGCGGTAATGGTACAATTCCGGACCAGGCTCAAATCAAGGCAGATTCAGAGTAGCATATGGAGCCTATTCAGAACCCAGGACCAAGTGAGGAAGAACTCTTTGAACATCATAGGTTTAAGGCTTCTAAGGGTCAAGAACCGCTGAGAGTGGACAAATTTTTAATGAATTTTATTGAAAACGCCACTCGTAACAAAATACAACAAGCTGCCAAAGATGGTCATATTTGGGTGAATGACACTGCAGTAAAACAAAATTACAAGGTAAAGGCCGATGATGAGGTAAAAGTACTTTTTGAGCACCCTCCGCACGAACTTTTACTTACCCCCGAAGATATACCCTTGGATATTGTCTATGAAGATGATGCGCTACTTGTAGTCAATAAACCGGCAGGTATGGTTGTACATCCTGGGCATGGTAATTATTCGGGAACCTTAATAAATGCTCTTTTATATCATATCAAGGATTTGCCAACCAACAGTAATGAAAGACCCGGCCTGGTACACCGAATTGATAAGGATACTTCTGGACTTTTGGTAGTTGCCAAGACCGAAGCTGCCATGACACATTTGGCCAAACAGTTTTTTGATAAGACTTCTACAAGGGAATATGTGGCACTGGTCTGGGGCAATATTGAAGACGAAAATGGAACTGTTGAAGGACACATAGCTCGAAACCCCAAAAATAGGTTGCAAATGCAGGTCTTCCCTGAGGGTGATCAGGGTAAGGAGGCAATTACCCATTATTCCGTGTTGGAGCGTTTGGGATATGTTACTTTGGTGTCCTGTAAACTGGAAACTGGTCGTACACATCAAATTCGTGTGCATATGAAATATATTGGTCACACGCTTTTTAATGATGAAAGATATGGTGGTGATAAAGTCTTGAAAGGTACTACGTTCACCAAGTACAAACAGTTTGTCGACAATGCCTTTAAGATATTACCTAGACAAGCTTTGCATGCGAAAACCTTGGGATTTGTTCACCCAGTGAGTGGTGAGTCCATGAAGTTCAATTCAGAAATCCCGGATGATATGGCCAATTGTATTGCAAAATGGAGGGACTATGTAAAGCATAGCGGTAAAGAATAGATTTCCTCTATTTTAGAATCAAAAAGTACTTTTCGGCAAGGATAGGATTGTCCAAGAATCCTTTTTACATTTATGCTTAAAATAAGTTGATATGAAGATTGTTATCTCTCCGGCCAAGTCGCTGGATTTTGAAAGTGAATTGCCAACAAAAAAATATTCACAGCCCCAATTTTTAGAACAAGCAGAAAAACTTAATAAGGTTTTGGTAAAGAAAAGGCCAAGTGTTTTATCAAAACTTATGGGGATATCGAATAATTTGGCAGAGCTTAATTGGGAGCGCAATCAAAAATTTTCAACTCCGTTTGATCCATCAAATGCAAGGCCTGCAGTATACGCCTTTAATGGAGATGTATATCAGGGTTTGGATGCCTATTCGATCCCTGAAACTAAATTGGATCAATTGCAGGATACTCTTCGAATTTTATCTGGGCTATATGGATTGCTAAGACCACTGGATTTGATACAACCATACCGATTGGAAATGGGGACCCAATTAAAATTAGGACGAAAAAAAAATCTTTATGAGTTTTGGAAAAAGCAATTGACCGAGGAACTTAATTCTGAATTGGAGGAGGATGAGTTGTTTGTTAATTTGGCAAGTAATGAATACTTCCGTGCTGTAGATGAAAAGCAACTCAAGGTGCCTGTAATTACACCTATCTTCAAAGATTGGAAGAATGATAAGTTAAAGGTTATAAGTTTCTTTGCAAAAAAAGCTAGAGGCTCTATGGTCAGATATATTCTAAACACTGATGCCAGGACTTTAGAAGATATTAAGGGGTTTGACCTGGATGACTATATTTTTAGCCAAGAACATACGCTTAAAGAGAACCAGCCTGTATTTATAAGATAGCCTATTTCTTTAGGGCACTTTTTTGAAATTGACCTAAACCTTGTCTAGCTGGCTACTTTTTCTTTTTAGCAGTAGTTTTCTTAGTAGCTGTAACTGGTTTTAAAGCTTTTTTGGGTCTTCTTGCGCCATAAGATTTGTTTGCAATTTTGCCACGCCTAGTTTTAATATCACCCTTTCCCATAGTATGGTTCTTATAATTTCTTAAAATTACTCATTTACCCATAAATTGTCAACAAAAGGAAGATATCTTTGGGCAGAGTATAGTTTTTTATTTTATTCATCTATTGAAAGTAGCGTTGTTTTTACATAGTCATCCATATGAACCTTTTCTTTTTAAAGAAGCCACGAAGTTGATTGTAGGTACGTTGCCTCCACCAAGGTTTACAACACAGGAACTGAGAGAGGGCGATGTTAATTTTAGCTATGGCAGTAGGGATGGACAATTATGGCCAATTCTGGACCGCATTTTTGAATTGAATCTAAAGTATGAAACTACGAAAGATGCTATCTTGGAAAGAAAGCGATTTCTAAAGGAAAGAAAAATTGGAATATGTGACATAGTTGAAAATGCACAACGAACCAAAATTGATGCCTCTGACCTGGGAATGCGGAATGTGAAACTACGTGACTTAATAGGCTGCATATACCAATATCCAAATATTAGAGAGCTATTGTTTACCGGAGGAAATAGTAAAAATGGACCAGAATTTTTTTTTCGAAAACTTGCAAAAGTCAAAGGAATTCAACTTAAAATGATTGATGGTCAAGTACCAAGGATTCACCAATTTACGCTTCCTTCTGAAAATGGATTAGAGAGAATAATCAAGACAGTATCACTCACAGCTCCGTCAGGTGCGGCTAACAGGGCTGTTGGTGGCTTACAGTCCTATAAAAACCTCAAGGCAAAGGATTTTTTATTCAATACCATAGATTTTAGGGTGTTACAATACGCTCCATTTTTTTAAACCTCCCACTTTTGAAAAGTTCAAATAATGTTCAGGGTTCTGTTGGTTTTGTAGTATCTGTACCGTATTTTGTTAATTGCAAAGAATAACAAATTGCCATGAAGTAAATATCCCGATATTTGTAGGCTTTTGAAGTGGTTAAAACCCTGACCAAATAGAAATGGGGAAAACGATTACAAGTTTATGAACAAAACAGAAAGATTAGGAGAGTTTAAAAAATCCGTCAGTAATAAGTTCAATGTCTACAATAGTCTTTTTCTTAATTTACCCTTTAGGGATATTGAGAATGTCGGGATGGTCGTGCCTTTATTATGGCATCAATCGGTAAAAGGGCTTAAGTCTGGTTTAAATCCACAGGATATTCTTGAATCGTTTTTTCAGAATTATGTGAATATTGATTCTGAGAAAGATAGAATCGATTTCATGTTTCGTATAATCCAATACGTAGAGCGGCAAGTTGTATTGTATGACAGTGTTGAAGACGCGGCTTTTCCAAAGCTACAAGAATATAGCGATTCACTTTCCATTAAGGATTATTTTCAATTGGTCAACAAAACCAAGAGTTGGGATAAAGTTGCAGAGAAATTATCTTCCTTTAGTGCACGAATTGTTCTAACAGCTCACCCTACGCAATTCTATACGCCAGCTATTTTAGACATAATGAACGACCTAAGGTCGCTTATCGTGGAAGACAAAATTGACGAAATTGATGTAACCCTTCAGCAATTGGGACTTACCTCATTAATCAATACTAAGAAGCCCACACCTCTTGATGAAGCCAAGAATATCATTTACATTTTGAGAAACATGTACTATGACGCCATGGGTAATTTATATGCTTACATAAAGGAGAACATCAATAATGAAGGTTTTGAGAATCATAACATAATGAAATTAGGATTTTGGCCCGGTGGTGATAGGGATGGCAATCCTTTTGTGACAGCGGATATTACCAAAGCTGTGGCAGATGAACTTCGTATTAATCTAATGAAATGCTATTATAATGATCTTAAAAATCTTCAAAAAAAGCTTACATTTAAAGGATTGCAGGCTAATTTGAAAGTGCTTAGGAGTGATCTTTATGAGGCAATGTTCAATCCCAATAAGAACATTGAATATGAGGATATCGTTGAACCGCTCTTGGCAATTAGAGCTACGTTGATCGACGATTATCAAAGCTTATATTTGGCAGAATTGGACCATTTTATTGATAAGGTGAAAATTTTCAAAACCCATTTTGCAACCTTGGATATTAGGCAGGATCATAGCATGCATGAAAAGGTTGTGGAAACCGTACTCAAGAAAAATGGACTGATCAAAGAGGTGATAGGGGAACTTAGTCAAGCCGAATTGGTGCAGGTTTTGGTTCACGAAAAAATAAAGACTGAACCTAATGATTATGAGGATATTGTAAAGGACACCTTGGTCAATATTTCACAATTAAAAAGCATTCAGGATCGAAATGGGGAAGATGGTTGTAATCGATATATAATCAGTAATTCGGAAGATATATTTTCTGTGCTCTATGTGTATGCTATGTTTAGGTGGTGTGGCTGGGATAGGGATAGTATTTCCTTTGATATTATTCCACTTTTCGAAACGATGAAAGGTATGGACAAAGCCGAGTCAATAATGCAATTTCTGTTCGATTTACCTGAGTACAGAAAACATTTAGAGGAGCGAGGCAATAAGCAAACTATGATGTTGGGTTTTTCGGATGGCACCAAAGATGGGGGTTATCTTAAAGCAAATTGGGCCATATTAAAAACCAAGGAACAGCTGTCAAAGGTTTGTAAAACGAATCACATCAAAGCCTTGTTTTTTGATGGTCGAGGAGGACCGCCAGCGCGAGGTGGGGGTAAAACGCATCGATTTTATGCGGCACAAACTAAAGATATTGCCAACAATGAAATTCAGTTGACCATTCAAGGACAGACCATTACGAGTACGTATGGCACAAAAGAATTGTTTATGCACAATAGTGAACAATTGTTGACTGCCGGGCTATCCAATAATTTGTTCGGAAAAGAGAACGTGATTTCCAAAGAGCACAGAAAACTGTTGGAAGAGTTGTCCGAACTGAGTTTTGCTAAATATGATGCCCTTAAAAACCATGAAATGTTTATTCCTTACTTGGAGAATAGGAGTACGCTCAAATACTATCAAAAGGCTAATATTGGTAGTAGACCAGGCAAAAGAGGAAACAAGAAGCAGTTGGAGCTTTCCGACCTAAGAGCCATTTCTTTTGTAGGTTCTTGGAGTCAACTTAAACAAAATGTACCCGGGTATTTTGGGATAGGGACAGCCATAAAAACCATTCGGGATGAAGGTCAATTGAGAGAATTAAAGAAAATTTACAAAAAAGTACCCTTCTTCAAAGCCTTGATGCTTAATAGTATGATGTCATTGACTAAATGTTATTTTGAGTTGACCAGCTATATGAAAGAGGATGAAAAATATGGTGATTTTTGGAATATTTTACATGAAGAATATGAACTTTCAAAAGAAATGTTGCTGTTGATTTCTGATTCCAATGTTCTTATGGAAAATGAGCCAATATCGAGGGAGTCCATTCAAATTCGGGAAAATATTGTGCTGCCCTTATTGGTTATTCAACAGTATGCACTTCAGAAAATTGGCCAATCAACCGATTATAAGGAACTGTACGAGAAAATTGTGACCCGTTCGCTCTATGGAAATATCAATGCCAGTCGAAACTCGGCATAATTAAATCCCAAATGTAACTTCTTAAATTAGAAATGTTCTTATTTTTGCACGATGTACTTTTATCTGATAGTAGCCCTTCAAGGGTTTTGCCTATACCATTGTTTTATTAACAAGAATCAATATTATTGGTTTTTTGTGATTTTGTTGTTGCCAGTAATTGGTTCCTTGGCATATCTATTTGTAAATGTTTTTCAGAAAAGAGATATAGAAAAGGTACACGAGGGGATTACCCATATAATTAATCCAAATAAGGTCATAGAGAATTTGGAGAAAAGGCTGAATTTCTCTGAAACTTTTGAGAATAGGGTGGCATTGGCTGATGCTTATTTGGAAGCTGATATTTTTGATAAGGCAGAAGAGCATTACAATACTTCTTTGGTAGGAACGTTTGAGAACGATTTTTACGTAAATGCCAAGCTTGTTGAAGCGTTTTATCTTTCCTCACAATTTGAAAAGGTTTTGAAGAATTCCGAGAAAATTAAGGGATCCTCCAAATTTAAAAAATCCAAAGCTTCATTTTTTTACGCGCTGGCCTTGGAAAAAACTGGAAATGTAAAAAAGGCTGAGGGCTATTTGTCTTTATTTGATTCACCTTATAACAGATACCTAGAACGTTTGGAACTTGCGAGGTTCTACATCAGAAATGGGTTTTCGGATAAAGCAAGAATAATTTTGGAAGAAATTGATAAAGAGTCAGACGGAATGTCAAAAATTAGTTATAAACAGAATGGGGTTCTTATAAAAAAAGCTAAAGAATTGTTAGAATCTCTTAGCTAAACCAATAAAGAAAAGTAAGTTTTTGCTTGTAATATTCCTATTAGGCATTCGTGAATGTTAATCCTTGTAAGTATTAGGCATAATTGTTGCTGATTAGTTTATGATAATGGCCTAAATGGAAAAGTTGATATTTAATTTGAGCTGTTTTTATAGTCTAGCCTAACATAAAGTAATTATCATGTATAGAGTTTTCCTTGTGATTACCTTTGTTCTAATTAGTTTAACACCGGCTACTGCCCAGGAAAATGACAACAAAATTCAGGTCATGGGAACCATCACCGATGTGAGCGGTAAACCGCTAAAAGGTGTTATGGTATTTGTAGATTCAATCAAGACCAAGTCGAAAACTAATAGGAAGGGAATATATAGAATTAAGTTAAGTCCTGACACAAAGATTTTAACCGTTTATTCTCCGGACTTAGGTGTCTTGAGTAAGAATTATACAGGGCAAACAAACATTGGTTTTATGTATACTCGTGAAAGTGGGCCATTGTCCAAGGAAAATCTAGCGGAAATAGGATTTACGGTTTATCAGAAACCTGTTGGGGATACAAGTTGGTATACAGATTATAGTAGCATATTGGAGCTACTGGATCTACGCTTTTACAATGTTAGGGTTACCAATGGTGAAATTAAAATAGGTAAGGGTCCCAATCAATTTAGTGGAGATAGTGATCCTTTGGTTTTGGTGAATAACCAAAGGATGAATATTAATGTTTTATCTACAATTTCTACAAGTGATGTAAAATTGATACAAGTTATCAATAGAGGTAGTGAAGCTGCATTATATGGAGGGCTTAAGGCGGCAAATGGAGTTATTCTAATTACTTTAAAATAGGGGTTTATACAATCACACAAAATAAGAAAGCCTTATTTAATATGTTGTATTTTTTTATCAATTGGGCTTTAGGTTATTAATTACTTTTGATTTGCAGAATAATTATTATTTCTGCTCTTTTTAGAATAATCTTGATTTTAATATGTTATTAAGAAAATAATCGGACGAATTACTTTCAAGAATTATAAGAGGAAATAGTGTGTGGTTTCCTTAAAAGCAATATTAATTCTAGTAATAACTTGGTGTAATTGTTGCTTGTTTTTACAAATAGCTGGAATTTTAGAATAGACTCTTATTCTAAACAAAACTCATACTATGATTTATAAAGTTTTCCTTGCATTTACCCTTGTTCTAATTTGCTTAACTCCACTAACGGCTCAGAAAAAAAGCTCGAAAAAAATTCAAGTGACAGGAACGGTAACCGATTCTAATGACATACCAATTAAAAGAGCGGTTATTTATGTAGATTCTGTTAAAACCTTTAGCAGAACCAATAAAAAAGGATATTATAAGGTTCGGATAGGACCAGAAACCAAACATTTTATGGTCTTTTCGGCGAAACACGGTATGTATGGTAGTATTGCATATGATGGAAGTAAGGAGTTGAACTTTCAATTCAAAAACAACATGAACCATTTAACCGAATCTGATTTGGAGGATATGGGTTTTACCATAGAGGCGCCGCGGAAGGGGACTATTGATCCGTCGCGATTTAAGGAATACGGATCAATTTTTGACTTGATTCAAGAAATGTTCACAGGAATTGAAAGAGATGGGGAAAGGATTGTTGTAAGGGGTGTATCGTCTTTTTCCCCTGGGCCGCCATTATATATTGTTGATGGATCATATGTAAGCAGTATTGCATTTGTTAATCCTGTCGAGGTCAAATCAATTGAGCTTATAAAAGATGGTACTGCAGCCCTTTATGGAGCCAGGGGGGCCAATGGAGTTATCGTTATTAACTTAAAAAAGTAATTTTAATTACATTCCAATACTCAAAATCCCATAAAAGACCTTAATGCAGTAATCATTTTAACCAATTTTTAAATTTTCATTCGGACTGTGCTGGTTGTTATCTGGATTTACCATGGGAACAATAAACGCAGGAATTTTCCAAAGGAGTTGTCCAAATTCGAAAAAAATGTGACCCCTTCGTTATATTGTAAAATCAACGCAAGTCGAAACTCGGCGTAAATTTTATTTTAAGGCACTTTTAGTATAAGTGATCCTTAACGGTGTTTTCTATTTCAGAGTACACCCCACTATGAGCATTTACAAGGAAAAAAGTGTTGTTAGCGGCCTGAATAGGGTCATTTACTCCTACTATTTTAATACGTTCCCAGTAATTGGTATTTTGCACCTAAATTAGGTAAAAAACAGAGGTCTTAATGATCGACAAGATATTAAATAGTAAAAATAGACTATACTATCATGTACTTTTCTGGGTAGTCTATGTGGCCATATATACCTTAATGTATGGCGGCTATGAGGACCATTATTGGCAAGAATTTCAGGCACTACTCTTTCTTTTACCTTGGAAAATAATACCTACCTATATTACGCTATATTATTTAATGCCCAAGTATCTTTATCCAAAGAAAACTTGGCAATATATCGCTTTATCATTGCCATTGGCATTAACCATGGCCCTTATCAATAGGTATATGGCATGGACTTATATTTATCCTTGGTTCTATGCTGAGGAACAATATTGGCAGACCCCCATGTTGTATTTACCCAAAGTACTAAGTTCATTGGTCAGCGTTTATTCACCGGTTTTTGTGGCTATGGCCATAAAATTACAGTTGTTCTACTATCAGAAAGACAAAATCAATAAAGAGCTGGAAAAGGAAAAGGTGGCTACCGAGCTTAAATTTTTAAAGGCACAGATCCATCCTCATTTTCTGTTCAATACCCTCAATAGTATTTATTCCCTTTCCTTGTCCAAATCAAAGAAGACCCCTGAAGCGGTCCTTGGACTGTCCAAGTTTTTGGATTATATGCTCTATGAATGTAATGATCGTTTTATATCTATTGGAAGGGAGTGGGAACAGTTAATGAATTTAATTGCTTTGGAACGTTTGAGGTATGGAGATAACCTTAGTGTTAATGTTTCCCATGCTATAGATAATAAAGAAAGTCTCATTCCTTCATTATTGTTATTGCCTTTTGTTGAGAATGCATTTAAACATGGTGCGGATAATGAAATTGAGGATTCTTGGATAAATATAGACCTTAAGCTCCTAAAACAACAATTGGTATTTTTGATTGAGAACAGTAAGTCTGCAGCACAACCTGAAGACAGTCTGGATGCGGATAAGAATATTGGACTTAAAAATGTCAGAAGACGATTGGATCTTTTTTTCCCTGAAAAATATGATTTAAAAGTTATGGAGGAAGAGGGTAGTTTTTTGGTAAAACTAAACATAGATTTGAGGGGTGTAGCCGAACTAAGGAAAAATGAAGGTATCTGATAAAATCAAATGTATCATTGTCGATGATGAGCCTTTGGCCAGAGATGTATTGGTCAACCATGCCAAACAGATAGACCAATTAGAGGTTTTGGCAGTTTGTTCTAATGCTTTGGAAGCGTTTGAACACATTCAAAAAGGACATGTTCAATTGGTTTTTTTAGATATTAAAATGCCCAAATTAAATGGATTGGAGTTAATTGAATCCGTAAAAAATCCTCCCTTAGTTGTCTTTACTACAGCTTACCGAGATTTTGCTATAAGGGCTTTTGAACTGGATGCCATAGATTACCTCTTAAAACCTATTTCCCTGACGCGTTTTTTGAAAACGATATCCAAGGCAAATAAATATTTACATGGGCAACAATTTGAGGTGAATTCCGAGGAATCGGAAATTTCCAAAACCGAGCCCCCACTACCCTATGAGCAAGAATTTCTTTATATAAAAGCAGATAGGAAAGTAATTAAATTGAATTTAAACAGTGTTCAATATTTGGAAAGTTTAAATGACAAGGTTATTATTCATCTACCCGATAGAGAAGTTGTTACTACCCAACGAATTAGTTATTTGGCGGAAAAATTACCCAAGCAACAATTTATGCGAATCCACCGATCTTACATAATTTCTTTGACCAAAATCAATGCCTTCAATAATATTATGGTCGAGATTATGGGAAGGGAACTCCCAATCGGGCGAAATTATCGTTCCCAATCTTTGGAAGCATTGCGCAATTATCCACATTGATTCTGTAGCTCCAACGTTTATCCTCAATTCCAACAATTTGGTTTTTTGGCCCATAGGCTACTGGCTAATAAGCGGGTGACTAGAGCCTTGCCATACCATAGAATCATATCCATGTTAAAGAAATAATAATATGACCTTGTTTTTTGTTAAGCATTCCTTAAATGAGGCTTGAGTGACTTTTTTCTCGCCTCAATAACATCTTTATTAAACTTTCCGGCACTAACCTGCTGTTCAGCGTCATATCTGGTGCAAAGGCAGTCACACACAAAAAAGTATTGATATTCTTTGGAAAAGGCCATTATTTTGGGGTATCATCATCAAAAAGCGAACAGTCTTATGAAAATGACCATTCCATTTTTTCTTCTATGTATTCCTATTTTGGGGTTTTCACAATATGCCGAAGAAGATAGCGCGGAACCTTATATTTATGATATTCGAAAGGCTTCAACATCAATTAATCTGGATGTCAATATTAGAGCCAATGAGTGGGAAGGGTATAAGACTGTTAGTAGTTTTAATAATTATTGGACCAATGATACCAGTCGGGCAGAAAATCAAACCGTGGTAAAAGTTACTTATTAGTAATTCATCAATTAATCATAAATCATTTAACAATCAAGTCATGAGAAAATTAAGTTTAGTATTTGTAGCAGCAATGCTATTGGCAACAGGAAACATTTTAGCCAACGATTCAGTTAAGACTGATCCAATCAAAAAACTTTCCGCTCAAATCGGAAAACTTTTAGTGGACAATTATTTAACCGATAATCAGGTTAATTTAACTGCGCAAGTAAGATTTACTTTAAACAATAAAGGTGAAATCGTCGTATTGTCAGTAGACACTGAAAACAAAATCTTAGCGTCTTTTGTCAAGTACAAGTTGAATTATCAGAAAGTTGAAGTTAATGATTCTAAGGAAGGGAAGATGTATACTGTTCCTATTAGAATTATTAGCTAAGAAGTGTTCTGAAAAAAAATCCTGATTATATCAGGATTTTTTTTTGTATTTAACGAATGAAAGGTCTTTATTAATGTTCTTAAATTGCTTCGATTTAAAACTTAGCAGATATGGGGAAAGGATTGTTGTAAGGGGGTGTCGTCTTTTACCCCTGGGCCGCCATTATTTGTTGTTGATGGATCTTATGTACCCAATATTAATTTTGTTAATCCAGTCGAGGGAAAATCTATTGAGCTTATAAAAGATGGTACTGCAGCCCTTTATGGAGCCAGGGGAGCCAATGGAGTCATCGTTATTAATTTAATAAAGTAATTTTAATTACATTCCAGTACTCAAGATACCATAGAAGGCTTTGATTCCATAGGCAATCTGACCAATTCTTAAGTTCTCATTGGGGCTATGCTGGTTATTATCAGGATTGACCATGGGAACTATAAAAGCAGGAATTTTCAATTCATTGATGAATGGTGCTATTGGCACGGTACCCCCCATAGTTCGAATTTGAACCACATCTTCCCCAAAAGTATCATTTAAGCGCTTTACCAGAAATTTTCCATAGGTATTATTCAAATCCGTTCTAAAGGCATTGGTGACAGAACCTTCAGTGACGGTTATTATTTTATCATGGGCCATTCGTTCTTCCTTGGTTGGATTTTTATTTGTAATGTAAAACCCTTGATTCTGGATATGCTTTTTAACTAAATTCTTCAACCTATTTCCGTCCGATTCTGGCACTAAACGAATATCAATTTCTGCCGTCGCACTTTCAGGGATAATAGTTCTAGCTTTTTTACCGATCCATCCAGAACCTAAACCTCTAATATTGAGTGAAGGGTATTGTAAAGCTTCTTGATAAAACCCTCCAACTTTTTCAGGGGCCTTGATGGCCAAGTTTTGGTTAATTGTATTTGGGTCGTCTGGAACGCTCTTCAGAATAGCAAGAGTTGGCTTGTCCAGCATTATTCCGTCATAATAACCATCAATTAAAACCTTGCCATTAGCATCTTTCATGCCTGCTAAAACTTGTGCCAATTGAAAACCTGGGTTAGGAGCGTAATTTCCGTAGTGACCGCTATGCTGAGGTTTTATTGGGCCATGGGTTGTTAATGATAGGGTAGTTATACCCCTGCATCCGTAGATAACAGTAGGTTTGCCAGACACATGTACAGGACCATCATTAATAATCAAAAAATCTGCCTTTAATAGATCTCGATATTCCTTTACTGCTTTAGGCAATGGTTTACTGCTCTTTTCCTCTTCACTATCCAAGATTACCTTAACATTGAAAGGTATTGCTACACCATTCTTCTTTAGGAGGTCTATGGTGTTCAATAACATGACAATAGGACCTTTATCGTCAGATGTAGAACGACCAAATAATCGCCAATCATAGTTGAGGTTATTCGTTAAACTATCGAAAGGTTGGGTTTTCCACGTATCACCATTTTTTGATTTTAGAGTTACCGTATAAGGATTTGGTTGATCCCATTTTGTTGGGTCAACAGATTGGCCATCCAAGTGCATATAAAAAAGAATGGTAGGTTTACTGTCTTCCATAGGTAAGGCTGCAAAAAACAAGGATTCACCATCAGTTGGTAAAACCGTTGAATTGAATCCGCGCTCATTGAATTTTTTGGTTAACCATGTAATATTTAGATTAATGTCAGCATGTTCCAAAGCGTCATTTGGGATGGAAACGAAATCTCTCAGTTCGTTTATGGCAAGACTTACCTGAGATTTTATTTGAGCATCGTCCTGGGCAATAGCAATACTTGAAGCAAATGTGACTAAAACAGCAAATAATTTTCTCATTTCTTAAGGTAGTTTGATAAAGATTTAAATGTAGGCAATTCTATTTTTTCAACAAGGCGATACTCTTGAAAATAATCAAACGAAAAAGCAGCATAAAAGGAAAGCCATGAAAAATAACATCAAACCAATCTTGAAATGCCATGCCATTGGCTCCTCCCAGTATCCATCTTAATTTCCCCCAAATATGTGGTTCTGGAAAGAAGGGAGCAAGACCTAAGATCAAACAGAGTAGAAGGACCAGTTTTCCATTATTGATGATTTCCATAGAATTATCGGATACTTTTTATAAAACTAGAGATAGAGTCAACCCCATTCTTAGCCAGGTGTTTAATGAAAGCCGAACCAATGATAGCACCTTTGGAAGATTGTGTGGCTTGATTAAAAGTTTTAGTATTACTGATGCCAAAGCCAACGATTTGTGGATTTGCAAGCTTTAGCGAAGCAATCCGCTTGAAGTATTCTTGTTGCTCCTCCCCAAAACCTTCTTTGGCACCGGTGGTACTAGCCGAACTAACCATATAAATAAACCCATCGGACGCACTATCAATCTGTTCTATACGCTCATCACTGGTTTGTGGCGTAATCAGGAATACGTTGATAAGGCCATATTTTTTGAATATATGCTCGTATTCATTTTGATAAACGTCTAAAGGTAAATCAGGTAAGATGAGACCGTCTATACCGATTTCCTGAGAGCGTTTGCAAAAAGCTTCAACGCCATATTGAAAAACCGGATTAAAATAACCCATGATGATCAAAGGAATTGAGACGGACTTTCGAATATCTTTTAATTGCTTAAAGAGTAACTCGGTATGCATTCCATTTTCAAGGGCAATTGTTGAACTTTCCTGTATGGTAGGTCCATCTGCCAGTGGATCTGAAAAGGGTAAACCTATTTCAACTAAATCTACACCGTTTTTTTCCAAGTCTTCAATTATTTTTACGGTATCCTCCAATTTAGGATAACCTGCTGTAAAGTAAATGGAGAGTAACTTTTTTTGTTCCTTTAACTTTTGATTTATTCTATTCATATGTATAGTAATCAGTATATAGTTTGATTTTGGCCATTCTTACCTACCCGTGTACGGTTTAGACCTGTCAGGTTTTTGAAACCTGACAGGTCTCTACAGCTTAAAATAATCTATAAAAGTGTCTAAATCCTTATCTCCACGACCAGAAAGGTTTATTACAACGATATCTTCGGGGTTAAACGCTTTATGTTCAAGAATTGCAAAAGCATGTGAACTTTCAATGGCTGGGATAATTCCTTCCAATTTAGAAATTAATAAACCTGCCTTCATTGCCTCATCATCAGTGATTGAGATGAATTCGCCACGACCCGATCTGAACAAATGGGCATGCATAGGGCCAACGCCTGGATAGTCTAATCCAGCAGAAATGGAATAAGGTTCAGTAATTTGTCCATCTTGGGTTTGCATTAAAAGTGTTTTGCTACCATGTATGATGCCAACCTTGCCTAGGACAGAGGTTGCTGCACTTTCTCCTGAATCGATACCCTTTCCGGCAGCTTCGACCGCTACGATTCCAACATCGGGATTGTCTAAAAAGTGATAGTATGCACCTGCCGCATTGCTACCGCCTCCCACACAGGCAACCACATAATCAGGATTTTCTCTTCCTTCCTTTTCCTTCAATTGCCATTTAATTTCCTCTGAAATGATAGATTGAAACCGTGCCACCATATCGGGATAGGGGTGGGGGCCTACAACTGAACCGATAATGTAATGCGTATCCACGGGATTGTTGATCCAATCCCGAATAGCCTCATTGGTAGCATCCTTTAATGTTCGACTTCCCGAGAGTGCAGGGCGGACTTCAGCGCCCAACATTTTCATTCTTGCTACGTTGGGTGCTTGCCGAGCAATATCGATTTCACCCATATAAACCACACATTCAATACCCATAAGGGCACATACGGTTGCAGTAGCTACACCGTGTTGTCCTGCACCTGTTTCGGCGATGATTCTATTTTTGCCCAATTTTTTGGCCATGAGTATTTGGCCAATGGTATTGTTGACCTTATGAGCCCCAGTATGGCATAAATCTTCTCTTTTTAGATATATTTTAGTGTTGTACTTTTTCGAAAGCCGCTTAGCAAAATAGAGTGGGGTTGGCCGGCCCACATAGTCTTTCAACAGCTGGTCGAACTCTTTTTTAAAAGAAGGTTCTTCCATGATTCGGATGTAATTTTGGCGTAGCTCTTCGGTATTGGGGTATAGCATCTCTGGAATAAAAGCCCCTCCAAACTCACCATAATATCCTCTTTCGTCTGCGTTGTAAGTCATTGTATATTTTTTATAAATTCTTTCAAATCCTCAATATTCTTAAGACCTGGTGCAATTTCAAATTTGCTATTTACATCAATGGCATAACAGTATTTGGATGCTTTTCCTTGCAGAAATGACTGAACATTTTCTTTTTCGTCCAGTCCGATGCCTCCACTTAGAAAATAGGGTTTTTTAGAAGGATACTTTTCCAACAACCTCCAATCAAATTTGTATCCGTTACCCCCAGGAAGTTCACCTTTGGTATCAAATAAGAAATAATCGCAGACATCTTCATAGGGTTTTAAATCCTTAAAATCAAATCCATTTCGTATTGAAAAAACCTTGATTATCTCGACGCTATTTGATTTCTGGTTGAGCTCGGGTGGGGTCTCGTCAATTTTCTTTTTTCTCGACGGCTCTCGAAATGACAGAAAGATGACTTCTAGCTCTTTACAATATTCTGGGCTTTCGTCTCCATGGAGTTGAACAGCCTGTAAATTGTGTTTATCCACTTCGGAAATCACTACTTCCAATGGGGCATTTACAAAAACACCGACCTTCTTGATATTGGAGGAAATTTCTGGAATACTTCCTTCAAAATACCGTTTTGAAGGCTCCCAGAAAATGAAACCCAAATAATCGGGTTGCAAAGCGGCGACCTCTTTGATGTTACCCGAATATTTCATTCCGCAGACCTTAAGTTTCATGACTTTAAATCTTTGATAAATTGGGAGGCACTAGCCCCAGGATTGTTGGTCTTCATAAAGTTTTCACCAATTAGGAACCCTTCATAGCCATACGATTTTAAATCTTTTATAGCGTCTACATTGCTAATACCACTTTCAGATACTTTGACAAAATCATTTGGAATTAGTCTGGTGAGCGATTTACTGATTTCCAAACTAACCTCGAATGTCTTAAGGTTACGATTGTTGACACCCAACATATCCAAACTTGGCATGATGGATTTATGCAATTCCTCCTCGTTGTGAACCTCTAGTAGTACATCAAGGTTTAGACTTTTGGCCAATTCTGAAAAGGTTTTAATTTCAGTTTTTGTCAAAATTGCCGCTATCAATAGTATTACATCAGCTCCATGGGCTTTAGCCTCTAGCATTTGATACTCATCAATTATAAACTCTTTGCGAAGCAATGGCATATTAACAGAGGCTCTTGCTAGAAGTAAATCATCCAAGGACCCTCCAAAATATTTCCCGTCGGTTAATACAGACATGCCACAAACCCCTGCATTTTGGTATCCTTGGGCAACATCTTGTACGTTGAGGTCTTGATTTATTACTGCCTTTGAAGGTGAACGTCTTTTATGCTCGGCAATTATTCCTGTCGAACTGTGACGAAGTACTTTGGCCAAAGAGGTGATTTCCTTGTCAAAAAGCACTGAACTTTCCAATTGAGAAATTGGAATCAATCGCTTTTTAAGGCTAACTTCTTTTCTTTTGTCTTGAACTATTTTGTCTAGAATATTCATTTGATTTTAGCGCTTACTAAAGAGCATTCTTTAATTTAGGCAGCACTTAGCTTTTGTAATTTTATTAGGGCGTTTAAACCTTTACCAGTTAAAAGAGCTTCCTTTGCTTTGTCAAAACCTTCTTTAGGTGTTAAACCATTGACTGTGGCTATTGCGATACCCGCATTGGCACACACTACATTATTCTGGGCCTCGGTGCCGTTTCCTTTTAAAATATCCATAAATATCTTGGCTGATTCCTCTATGGTTTCACCACCTACAATTTCAGATTGGCGCACGTTATTTACCCCAAAATCTTCCGGCTTTAAGATTCCTTCGGAATGGTTTGAAATTGTTTTTGTGGCTCCCGTCAAGGAAATTTCATCATAGCCGTCCAAAGCATGTAGCACCGTGAAATTTATATCGGTATTTTGATAGAGGTAACCATACATACGAGCCAGTTCCAAATTGAAAACACCAACCATCTGATTTTTAGGAAAGGCGGGGTTTACCATGGGCCCTAACATATTGAAAAAAGTCTTGACCGCTAATTCCCGCCTGATGGGAGCTACATTTTTCATGGCCGGATGAAACAAGGGCGCATGCAATACACAGATTCCTGCTTGGTCAATTGATTTTTCCAAAAAGTCAGCTTCATTACTAAATTTAATTCCTAAAAATTCCATCACATTACTGCTTCCACATTTAGAAGAAACGCCATAGTTGCCATGTTTGGCAACCTTGACACCGGCTCCCGCCGTAATAAAGGAAGCTAAAGTTGAAATATTGAAGGTGTCCTTGCCATCGCCTCCGGTGCCACACAAGTCTATCGGATTATAGGCGGACAAATCGACCGCGAGGCACAATTCAAGCAATGCATTGCGGAAGCCTTCCAGTTCTTCGATGGTAATGCTCCGCATCATGTAAACGGTTAAAAAAGCTGCAATCTGACTGCTGTTGTACTCTCCCTTGGCAATATTGACCAACACCTGCCTGGCATCTTCTTTGGTCAAGATATCATGATTAATAAGTCTATTTAGAATGTCTTTCATAAGTTCTACTTGACCTCTCGATAGGAGAGGAGTTTATTATGGTTAATCTTCCTTTAAGGTTAAAATCCATTGGATGTTCCTTTTTGTTGTTAGACCTGTCAGGTTTTCAAAACCTGACAGGTCTATTGGCCTAGCCAATTTTTCAATATTTTTTTCCCTTGTGGAGTCAAAACGGATTCGGGATGAAACTGAACGGAACATACATCATAATTTTTATGTCTCAAAGACATTACCTGTCCGTTTTCATCTAATGAAGTTATCTGCAAAACTTCTGGGACGTTGGGGTCAACAACCCATGAATGGTAACGGCCAACTTCAATTTCATCAGGCATCCCATCAAATAGGACATCTTTTTCGGTTATTGATATTTTAGTGGCTATGCCATGGTATACCTCATCTAAATTTATTAACGAACCACCAAATACCTCTGCTATGGCCTGTTGTCCCAAACAAACCCCAAATATACTTTTACTAGGGGCATATTTAACTATGATTTCTTTGAGTAATCCGGCTTCATCAGGAATGCCAGGACCTGGCGAAAGAACAATCTTATCATATGCATCGATCTCATCCAAAGTAAGTTGGTCGTTTCTTTTTACAGTGACCTTACAATCCAAGTCCTCTAAATAATGGACTAGATTATAAGTGAAGCTGTCGTAGTTATCAATTACCAGTATTTTTTTCATTTTCATCTTGATTATGGAAATATTAGATGGTTTCTGCAATTTCCAGAGCTTTGGTCAATGCTCCAAGCTTGTTATAGGTTTCTTGCAATTCGTTTTCAGGATTTGAAGCGGCCACCAGACCGGCACCGGCTTGGTAGTGCAATTGATGATTTTTACTCAAAAATGTACGGATCATAATGGCATGATTGAAATTCCCGTTAAAATCCATAAAACCAATTGCGCCGCCATAATAATCCCGATTGGTTTTCTCGTACTTCTCAATGAGTTGCATGGCCATATGTTTGGGTGCCCCACTCAATGTACCAGCAGGAAAAGTATCTGCTACGACCTTCATAGTCGTTATGTCTTTTTTCTTTTGCCCAGTGACCTTAGAAACCAAATGAATAACATGGGAAAAGAATTGTACTTCCTTGTAATTCTCAACATTGACCATATTGCCATTCCGGCTTAAATCGTTCCTAGCCAAATCAACCAACATAACATGTTCACTATTTTCTTTATCGTCCTCGGTTAGTTTTTTAGCAAGTTCGGCGTCCTTTTCGTCATTGCCCGTTCTCCTAAAAGTGCCAGCAATCGGGTGGATTTCTGCCCTGCCATTATTGACAATCAATTGTGCTTCAGGTGAACTGCCAAATATTTTGAAATCCCCATAATCGAAGTAAAACAAATAGGGAGAAGGGTTTACAGAACGAAGAGCTCTATAAACATTGAATTCATCTCCTTTGAACCCTTGTGAAAACCTTCTCGATAAGACCAATTGAAAAACGTCACCACGCTGACAGTGTTTTTTGGCCAAGGCAACATGCTCCTTATATTCTTCATCGGCAAGATTAGAACTCGGATTACCCTTTTTTGCAAAATTATATGTTGCAAAATTCTTTACATTAAGAATATGCTCTATCTCATCGATGTTACTTTCAGAATTATAGCAATGGGCGAAAATATAAGCCTCATTTTTAAAATGATTTATTGCGATAATATTTTGATAAACAGCATAATAAATGTCAGGAATGTCAAGTGCCCCCTCTTTTTTACTGATCTCTATGTCTTCAAAGTATCTTACGGAGTCATAACCCATATAGCCAAAAAGACCGTTGTTAATGAACTTGAATTCATTATCATCCGCTTTGAATCTTTGACTGAAATCATGAATGATCTGTACAACATTGGTGTCCGAAGTAATTTGAATACTGGTGTTTGTATTATCTGGAAATTGTTCTAAAACGGTTTCACCTTCTACTTTGATTGATGCTATAGGATTACAACATATATAGGAAAAACTATTGTCATTGGCATGGTAGTCACTACTCTCCAAAAGTATACTATTGGGGAATCTATCCCGTATTTTAAGATAAACGCTGACAGGTGTAATCGTGTCGGCGATAATTTTCTTGTGATGTGATTTAAATGGGTAAATCATGATTAATAGTTATTAATTAAAAAAGGCTTGTCGTGATAGACAAGCCTTTTATATAGTTTTACTACAATGATGCTTAGCTCACGACGTTTTTCGTAAGTTACTCCACCACCATATATTTAATATTGCGTTTTTCATTGCACCAAATATAGAAATGATTTTTCAAACAACAAATACGTTTTTTGAAAAAAGAAGAAGAATGCCATAATCCTACGAATTTTAATTTTTGGAATAAAATTATATAGGCAATACGCGTGCCATTATATTAGTGGTATTACTCTCGATATATTATCGTCCATCTAAATGTAGTTCTAATAACTGTATAAACTTAAATTTTATTGAGAGCGAAATATTTTTGGTATAAGTTCTTCTTTTTGATTTTTATAAATAATCATGAATTTTGATATATATTAATGATTAAAACTGCAATTTAATTCTCTCTGACCTATACAAAATATCAGTTTGGCCCCAACCACTTGTTTTATTGCCATTTTCACTTTTAAGATTAAGAGTAGCTTCAAAAACTTCTTTGCTTGTATTATAATCAACCTCAACTATTTTAGCTGATAGATGAGTCCCATTTTTTATGAAACCAGATGTAATCAAAACATTATCTGATTTTTGTAAATAGTCAACATCGCTTACAATTGTGGAGAAAAATTCCAATCCTCTTTCTTTACCATATTGCCATATCTGTTTTACGGTCTTTTCTTTTTCATTTATATTATATTCGACGGCCCTTGAATAATGAACATTATTCTCAAAATTTCTGAAAACCCCATTATCAAACAATAAAAGATTACCATTAGGCATGAAATTTGGCGCATGTTGGCCCCATGGATAGTCAAATTGAGCAGAACTTTTTTTGCCAATCTGGATGTCAGTGGGAAATGTTTTTCCCACTGAGTCAACCGCTGTTAATAAATAAGGCTTGGTGTCAAATCCTTTTCCGTCCCTTCCTGCTTTCCCCCAACTTTTAATAGGGGACATTATCCATTGAAGCTTATCGTTCCATGAGATTTTCATTAATCCTAGATTTTTACCTGAAACTATGATGGAATGATCGTCCTTATCATACGCTAATCCATTCATGTGAAGAAAATCACCAGGTCGAAAAAAATTCAATTCGTTTAGGCTCACATCAAGGTGTTTGGCTAAATCCCATTCTTTTACAATTTTAGATTTCTTACGGTCAAATAACATGATGAAATCACTGTCTGAAACCACATTCTTGCCATCTAGATTTATAAACGCTCCTTTCTTACCAATACATATTAGTAAATTTCCATTGGGCAATTCCAGAACGTCATGGTGCATACCATAATTTGCACTTATTTTAGTTTCTTTTAATGGTTTGCCCAACATGTCAAATTCGTAAATAACATGCCTGCTTACCATTAAAATTGTCCCATCTTTAAGCCTTTGGAATGGGCTTACCATCTTGCCGGCAAAACTTAAATCTAAATACCAACGCACTTTGCCTTGATCATCAAAGATCATAGGGCCAGAATTAAATTTGCCATTATTCGCGAAATGTATATCACAAGCATGCAAACCTGGCTCCATTTCATTTCGACTTAGCTTATTAATGGAAATTTCTGGGAAATGGGCAGGCGTATTTCCAGTTTTAATTTTAACCGTGTCTACTATTTTGCCACCATCATATTTTAAAGTAACGACAACATTATTGATTGCATTAGGGTATAATCCTACCACCGGGATTTCTAAATTAGTAGAATTGGCTTTAAAAGATTGCTTGATAGGAGATTCGCCAAGTACTTCGATGGTAGCGCTACAAGATCTTTCTGCTTCAATTACCATCCTAGCTGTCAAAGGAGATATTTTATATGGATTTAATGTCGTCTCAATGGTATAATCTAATGTTGAACCACAGCTACTTGACATAAGTAAGACAAAAACCATTGAACATATAACAGGGGATAGGATTTTAGAAAACATTTTTTGTTTAAAAATAGATAATTTTCATCCAATAGGGCTAAATTTATTTTTATTGGATTTTCTCAAATAAAAGCGATATTGTTCATTTGGTTACACTTGATTGTGCTGTATCAGATATAGCATTCGCCTTATTTTATACTTCTTTGTAAATAATGGTAGTATACATTAGCCTCGAAGTGAAAAAGGAAATAGAACAATGTAAATCTATTAAAAAACACCCTAAAGGCTTGAAGGCCCATAGGGTATTAATTCTGCGACTATGACCTTTAGAATACCAAATCAACCACTAGGTCAAATTCGTCATAGATTGTCTTATCGCCCAAGTTTTCAAAAAAGTTGCCAGATCTAAATTTTATATCATAGTTGGTTCTGTCAACTTTTAAAGTGGCGGTAGCCTTGCTGCCGTAAATGGATAGATCAAAAGTAACAGCTTTGGTGATGCCTTTAATAGTTAAATCTCCAGTAACTTCGTAAGAGTTTTTTCCAGAAGTTTCGACCTTGGTGAAGACAAGCTTTGAAGTAGGGTGAGTTTCAACTCCAAAAAAATCATCAGACTTTAAATGTCCTTCAAGTTTGCCTTTCATGCCACCTTCCATATCAGAGTCAACCAAGGAAGTCATATCAACAATAAACTCTCCTCCCGTAAGTTTATCGTTATCAAAAACCAGTGCCCCTTCTTCGATGTTTATGGTGCCCGTATGAGAACCAGTTACTTTGTAAGCTTTCCAAGTTACTGAGCTTTTCTCGGCTTTTACTTCTTTTTTTTCTCCGTCTACAGGAGAGGTTGCACTGGCTGTAAAACCAAATACGATTGCAAATACAAAACTCAATAGATTCTTTTTCATGATTTAAATTATTAATTGTTACTATTTAAGTGTTTAAAATTTATGTAATAAAAAATTCAATTGTTGAAGTTCTTTTTGTGAAAATTGTTGTAAAAGTTCGTTTTCTATATTATCCATTACTTGGTCCATTTTCCTTAATGCTGCATTTCCCTTATTGGTAATGTTAATTTCCACCTTTCTCCTATTGGAGGGGCAGGTCATCCGGTCAACGTAGCCTTTGTTCAGCAACTTATCGACCAAACGAGTAGTATTACTCATTTTGGTCACCATTCTTTCATTTAGGGTTGAGAGATTTGCTGGCTTACCCTTTTGACCTCTTAAGATGCGTAAAACATTGAATTGTTGTGCCGAGACATCAAAGGGCTTCAATGCCTGTGCAATCCTTTCGTTAATTGTATTGTTGACCAACAATAAATGAATAATTGTCTTTTGTTCAAGGGGTAATTTATAGTCAGTTCTAATACGTTCTTCTACATCCATGTCCTTACAACAATTGTATATACAAATGTATATCTGTATTTCAAATAAGAAAGCACTTGGGCGATAAAGTTTTGTTAAAACTTGATTGCCCCATACAGTTTAGGAGCTTATTTGAACAGTAGGCGAAAAATGTTCAAAGTGAATTTTGATAAATAGCTTAAATTTGACAAATTAAAATAATTAAAATGGCAGATTTATCGCAAGAAGAATGGGAAGATCAGTTGAATGCTGATGACAATGCTTTTATATTGGACGTTCGTACGCCTGAAGAAGTTGAAGAAGGATATATTCCCAATGCATCTAATATTGATATTTATTTGGGTCAGGATTTTTTGACTGAGCTTGAAAAGTTGGACAAGTCTAAGAATTACTATGTGTATTGCCGATCAGGGAATAGGAGTAGACAGGCATGTGCTATTATGAATGGCATTGGTTTTGACAATGCTTATAATCTTGAAGGCGGAATTTTGGAGTGGGAAGGGGAAATAACAGAATAGTATAAATAAATTATTGAATTAAAATCCTGCATTTGTGTAGGATTTTTTATTTTAGTAAAATGCGAGAAGACCTACTCCATTTTATCTGGAAATATAAGAAACTACTATTGAACGAAATGGTCACTTCCAATAATAAGAAACTGATTATTGTTGATGTCGGGATACACAATCGTGAAGCGGGTCCCGATTTTTTCAATGCAAAAATCAAGATTGGAAGGCAACTGTGGGCAGGAAATGTTGAAATCCATATCAATTCTTCTGATTGGTATGTGCACCATCATGAGCAAGATAATAATTATGACAATGTTATTTTACACGTAGTCTGGAAAGATGACATGGTGATTCATCGAAAAGATAAAACCACGATTCCTACGCTTGAACTAAAAAAATATATTCCAAGAAAAACACTCAGCAACTACCAAAAGCTGTTTGAAAACCGGAGCGCGAAGTTCATTAATTGTGAAAAAGAAATTGCTGGGACCAGTGGACTTAGGTTTAATAGTTGGCTTGAACGTTTATATGTTGAGCGTCTTGAGCAGAAGACCGTTTTGATTGATGAACTTTTGGTTTCTTCGAAAAATAATTGGGAAAAATTGTTGTTCACTATGCTTTTGAAAAATTTTGGATTAAAAATAAATGGAGATTCATTTTTAAGTTTGGCCAATGCCCTTGATTTTTCGATAGTTAGAAAGCTACAAAAACACTCACTTCAATTAGAAAGTGTATTGTTTGGTTTGACCGGCCTGTTGGAAGATGATTCAATTTTTGACACCTATTATTTAGCGCTAGGAAAAGAATATAAACACCAAAAAAATAAATTCAGTTTGACCGATGAAGGTGTTCTGAAGCCAGATTTCTTCAAATTGCGACCCTCAAATTTTCCTACCATACGTTTGGCGCAGTTTGCCAAGGTATATACCTTGCACCATAATTTGTTCAGCGTATTGATTGATGCACCAAACCTGACTGAGATCTATAATCTATTTGGTATTACGGCAAATAACTATTGGGACAACCACTTTACCTTTGGGAAACAATCAAGAAAAAGCATCAAAAGGCTCACAAAGCCATTTATTGATCTTTTAGTCATTAACACTATTCTTCCCATAAAATTTAGCTATGCCAAACATTTGGGAAAAGCGGTGGATTCGGAAATATTCCATATAATCAACCATATTAAAAAGGAAGAAAATGGCATAGTCAAAAATTTTAGTCTAGCAGGTGTGGATATAACCTCAGCTAAGGAGAGCCAGGCAGTTTTACAGCTTTATAGAGAGTACTGTGCCAAAAACAAATGCCTGCAATGTTCTGTTGGTAGTAGTTTATTGAACGGAAATAATTAATTTTGGGTATGAATATTTTTTATCAGCTGTTGTACTATTTCCAAAAGAGGGGATTTGAAGTGTGTAGGCGAATTGCCGAGCGCATGGGCATTAGGGCAAGGGTTGTTAGAACATCTTTCATATATCTAACTTTCGTAACTTTGGGCTTTGGTTTTGCCTTGTATTTATTTTTGGCTTTTTGGTTAAAAATAAAGGACTTGGTGCATACCAAACGAACCTCAGTTTTTGACCTCTAAGCATGATTAAACTTTTTCGTTCCAAAATATACATTGCTATCATTTTGATGATATTTGTTTTGGCGGCCGGGATACTGGGTTATAGGTTTCTTTCTAATTTATCCTGGTTGGATGCGTTTTATATGACCGTTATTACGGTCACTACGGTAGGTTTTTCGGAGGTAAGCCCCTTAAGTGTAGAGGCGAAGATTTTCACGGCATTTTTAATAATTGCAAGCATATTTATATTTGGATTTGCCATTTCGGTGATAACAGAGTATATATTAAGTAGAAATTCCCTGGATATATTAAAAAAGAAAAAAGTGAAAAATAAAATTAGCAATCTCTCCAATCATGTGATTATTTGTGGATTCGGCCGTAATGGCAACCAAGCGGCCGCAAGGTTAAAGGCGTATAAAAAACCGTTTACGGTCATTGAAAGAGATAAGGAAATTATTGAAAAAAATGAAGGTTCAGCATTATTTGTTGAAGGTGATGCAAATGATGATGTGGTCTTAATGGAAGCCGGAATAGATCGAGCACAATATTTAATAACAACCTTACCCGATGATGCTTCCAATTTATTTGTGGTTTTATCGGCAAGACAACTGAATAAGAATTTGAACATAATTAGCAGGGCTTCTCTAATAACATCCCAGAAAAAACTTAGGCTGGCAGGAGCAGATCAAGTTATTATGCCCGATAAAATTGGGGGTGATCATATGGCATCTTTGGTTGTTATGCCGGATCTTATCTCCTTTATGGATGAATTATCAGTAGAGGGTGAGCATACCACAAATTTAGAAGAGGTTGCTATTGAAGACTTTACGGAAAATGGGGAGTGTAACTCACTACGAGATCTTGATTTAAGAAGAAAGACCGGATGTACCATAATAGGTTATATAGCTCCAGATGGTAAATACACCATCAACCCCGAAGCCGATATGCAACTACAGCCAAAAAGTAAGGTGATAGTGTTGGGAAGACCCGAACAGATTCGAAAATTAAATGAAATGTTCCATATACAATGACCT
>JAGLKG010000480.1 GCA_023141835.1 Maribacter sp.
GCCTACTAACTACAAAAAACAGTACTTTTGAAGAGAATTTCAGAAGTATTGCATGGATGTATCAATAGTAATTCCTTTACTCAACGAGGAAGAATCATTAAACGAACTGCACGATTGGATTGTAGAAGTAATGCAATCCAATCGTTTTTTATATGAGATTCTTTTTATTGATGATGGCAGTACAGATGATTCTTGGTCCATTATCACAAAATTATCTACCAACCCCAATGTAAAAGGGTTGCGATTCAAAAAAAACTTTGGCAAATCACAAGCACTACACGCCGGATTCGAAGCCGCACAAGGTGAGGTGGTCATTACCATGGATGCCGATTTACAGGACAATCCTGAAGAGATTCCTGAACTATACCATCTCATAAAAAATGAAGGGTATGATCTTATTTCGGGTTGGAAGAAGAAGAGATACGACTCTGTCATAACCAAAAATATTCCTTCAAAACTTTTTAATTGGGCGGCGCGAAAAACCTCTGGTCTAAAACTACATGATTTTAATTGTGGGCTTAAGGCCTATAAAAAAGAGGTGATAAAAAACATAGAGTTGCAAGGCGAAATGCACCGGTATATCCCAGTATTGGCCAAGAGTTCTGGATTTGGGAATATTGGCGAAAAAATAGTACAGCATCAGGCTAGGAAATATGGTAAAACAAAATTTGGTATGGAGCGATTCATAAACGGTTTTTTAGATTTGATCACCATTTGGTTTGTTTCAAAATTCGGGCGTAGACCCATGCATCTATTTGGGGCACTTGGAGTTGTTATGTTCATTATAGGTTTCGGTTTTGCGTTATATTTGGGTATTGATAAATTATTCATTAATCCTGGGGCAAGATTAATTACACAGAGACCAGAATTTTATATTTCGCTTATTTCAATGGTTATAGGAACCCAATTGTTCTTGGCTGGTTTCGTTGGGGAGTTATTGGTTCGTTCCCAAAATGATAAAAAACGTTATACCATATCTGAAAATTTAAATCTAACCCAAAGGAAAGAGCAATATTCTTCGTAAATTAACTTACAAAAATTAATCATACCGAATGAATACTATTTTAGAAACCGCGAAAAGCTGGCTTACCGATTTTTTTGACCAAGAAGTAAAAGAAGAGATACAACACTTAATAACCAATGATCCGGAAGAGCTAAAAGACCGGTTCTATAAGAACATGGAATTTGGCACTGGTGGTATGCGGGGTCTTATGGGTGTTGGCACCAACCGTATTAATAAATATACCTTGGGGAAAAGTACACAGGGATTGAGTAACTACCTAAAAAAAGCGTATCCCGACGAGAATACAAGTGTTGTTATTGCCTACGACTGTCGTCACAATAGCGATACCTTGGCCAAAACGGTTGCAGAAGTTTTCTCTGCCAATGGCATAAAGGTTTATTTATTTTCCGAGCTAAGGACTACTCCCGAATTGTCATTCGCTGTACGACATTTGAATTGCCATGCGGGAATCGTATTGACAGCATCGCACAACCCACCAGAATATAATGGATATAAGGTGTACTGGACCGATGGAGGCCAAATTGTACCACCACAGGATGGTGAGATAGTCAACGAAATCAATAGCCTTTCCTATGAAGACATCAAATTCATGGCAGACAATACTCTAATTGAATTGATTGATAAAGACGTTGACGAAGCTTTTATGAATGCGTCTGTGGCCAACGGAAATTTCAATGCCTCAGGAAAGGATGATTTTAAAATTGTTTTCACTTCATTGCATGGTACTTCAATTACGGCAATCCCGGAAGTTTTAAAGCGTGCCGGATATAACAATGTTAGTATTGTAGAGGAGCAAGCCAAACCCGATGGTAATTTCCCAACGGTACAGTCTCCCAACCCAGAGGAGCCCGAAGCTTTGTCCATGGCCATTAAAAAAGCTGAGGAAATTGGTGCAGATATGGTGGTTGGCACGGACCCGGATAGTGATAGATTGGGTATAGCCGTAAGAAATCTGAAGGGCCAAATGGAATTGCTCAATGGAAATCAGACCATGATGTTGATGACAAAATTCCTGTTGGATAAGCGCAAGGAAACTGGAATCCAGGGTAACGAGTTTATTGCCTCCACTATTGTTTCAACCCCTATGATGATAGCCCTGGCAGATGCATTTAAGGTTGAATGTAAAGTCGCCCTGACTGGTTTTAAATGGATTGCAAAAATGATAAAGGATTTTCCCGATCAACATTTTGTTGGTGGTGGTGAGGAAAGTTTCGGTTATATGGTCGGGGATTTCGTAAGGGATAAGGATGCGGTTACCGCTACCCTATTGGCCTGTGAAATCGCTGCGAACGCTAAAGCAAATGGTAGTTCATTTTATAAAGATTTAATCCAATGCTATGCAGATTACGGTTTTTATATGGAAAAACTGATTTCAATAACCAAAAAGGGAATCAGCGGCGCAGCCGAAATAGCCCAGATGATGGTAGATTATCGAGAAAACCCCATAGCCGAAATAGATGGCTCTAAAGTGGAATGGATCCATGACTATAATTCGTCCATTGCCAAAAATCTGTTAACCGGGGAAACTGCCAGCATTGAAATACCAAAATCCAATGTCCTGATATATACCACTGAGGATGGTACACGAATGGCTGCCCGACCTAGTGGCACAGAGCCGAAGATCAAGTTCTATTTCAGTGCGAATACAAATTTGGACAAAACAGAAGATTTCATCAAAGTACGAACCCAATTAGAGGACAAACTAGATCGTATCGTAGGTGAATTGAAACTTGGTTAATGGAATATTTCAAAAAAATCCTTCGTTTTGCGAGGCCTTATAAAACATTTGCTATTCTAAACATTATATCCAATGTTTTCTATGCTTTGTTCAGTACACTTGCCATGGTTTCCTTATTCCCAATGCTTTCTGTTCTATTAAAGCAAACTGAAAGTGTTAACATTAAACCTCAATGGAATGGGATATCAGAAGCAAAGGAATATTTAGAAGCATCTTTGAATTATTTTGTTACACAAAGAGCAGGTGAAAATACAGGCGACGCTTTGATCTTTATGGTTGGGTTGGTCATAGCCATGTTTTTCCTAAAAAACCTTTTTGGATATCTTGCCATGTATTTTATTACATTTTTGAGAAATGGCGTCCTAAAGGATTTAAGAAATTCACTTTATAACAAAACAATTAATTTACCGATATCGTTCTACTCGGAAAAGAGGAAAGGTGATACTATAGCAAGAATTACCTCAGATGTATTAGAAATACAACATTCGTTCTTATCAATACTTGAACTTGTAGTTCGTGAGCCCTTGACCATTATTTTCACCATTCTGGCAATGGTGACCATTAGTGCCAAACTAACACTGTTTGTTTTTATTTTTCTTCCTGTATCAGGATTTTTGATTTCTTTGATTGGGAAGTCCTTAAAAAAGAAGTCTGACAAGGTGCAAAGAGAGCAGGGCTATTTCTTGTCAATTATTGAAGAAACTTTGGGCGGATTGAGGGTCATAAAGGCATTTAATGCTGAAAATGCATTCAATTCGACATTCCAAAAATCAACATCAAAGTTTTATCGTTTTTCCAACAGCCTTTTGAACAGACAAAATTTGGCTTCCCCGACAAGCGAATTTTTGGGGATAACCGTAATCGCAATTCTACTTTGGTATGGCGGCCAAATGGTTTTAGTCGAAAAATCACTCCAACCAGAGCTTTTCATTACCTATATGGCATTAGCTTATCAAATACTCACTCCTGCCAAAGCCATAAGTAAAGCTTCATATGGGGTTAAAAAAGGAAATGCAGCTGCAGAACGGGTGTTGGAAATTCTAGAGACCAAAAACCCCATAGTCGACAGTCAAAATGCCATCGAAAAGGCCCATTTTGAA
>JAGLKG010000481.1 GCA_023141835.1 Maribacter sp.
ATGGGATTTTACTTGAAAACGTTTCCTTCAAATACGAGGATGATTTGGTGTTGAAAAACTTTAGTTTAAATGTTCCAAAAGGTAATACTGTCGCTTTAGTTGGGCAATCTGGTAGCGGAAAGAGTACTATCGCCAATTTAGTCACCCGTTTCTATGATGTCAATGAAGGAACAATCAGTATTGATGGAACCAATATTAAGGACATCACTAAAAAGTCATTGCGAGATTTAATGGGTTTGGTAACCCAGGATTCCATTTTGTTCAATACCACGGTTCGCAGTAATATAAGTATGGGCAAAGAAGATGCTTCCAATGAAGAGATTATCGAAGCTGCTAAAATTGCAAATGCCCATGAGTTTATTATGGAGCTTCCTAATGGTTATGATACCAACATTGGGGATAGTGGTAATAAATTGAGTGGAGGCCAAAAACAACGCCTTTCTATAGCCAGGGCCGTGCTTAAAAATCCACCTATCATGATATTGGATGAAGCTACCTCTGCCTTGGATACTGAGAGTGAACGTTTGGTACAGGATGCACTTGAAAAAATGATGCGCAACAGAACCTCAATAGTGATTGCCCATAGACTTTCAACCATACAAAATGCAAATGCCATAGTCGTGCTCCAGAAAGGGGAAATCGTTGAGCAAGGAACACATGCGGAACTTTTGGCTAAAAATGGTGTTTACAGGAAGTTGGTACAGATGCAATCGTTAGCCCCATAGTAGACAAAAGGGTACGTCCTTTCTTAATGGATTACTTTTAAAAACACAAAAACAGTTTGACATTCGTTTCAAATAGCGTACAACCCTCAAAATACAGCTCTCCCCTTCTTTTTAATACTATTTAGGAAAAGAGCTTAAACCTTTTCTTAATTTTAGGGTCAAATAATACAAAACTTAAGTAATAACGTTTGATCGTCGAAGAAACTTTAGTCAACGAATTAAAACAGCTAGAAACCCAAGCTAAAGCCTTTGAAGTGTTGGTAAACACCTACAAGGAGCGACTATATTGGCACATCCGGAGAATTGTATTGAACCATGACGACACCGATGATGTGCTACAAAATACCTTTATTAAGGTCTATAAGAATATTGACAATTTTAATGGGGAGAGTAAATTATATTCATGGATGTACCGAATCGCGACCAATGAGGCCTTGACTTTTTTAAAGAAAAAATTGAAAAAACTTAGAATCAGTGATGCTGAATTACAAGACAAGATGATTGATAATTTGCAGGCCGATGTTTATTTTGAAGGAGATGAAATACAGTTAAAACTCCAAAAAGCAGTCGCAACGCTTCCAGAAAAACAGAAACTGATATTCAATATGAAATATTTCGAAGAAATGAAATATGAAGAAATCTCAGATATATTGGATACTACGGTGGGTGGTTTAAAGGCATCCTATCATCTGGCGGTAAAAAAGGTTGAATCATTTTTAAAAGAATATTAAACCTTTTAAAGTATTGAAAGTCAAATAGAAGACATGAACAAGAACAAAAATACTTTTAAAACCCCCGAAGGCTACTTCGAAAAGTTTTCTGATACGCTTTTGGATAAGATATCCGACCTAAAAAGCGATCAGGAAGAAACAATCTTGCCTAAAGAGGATGGTTTTAGCATACCTGATGGCTACTTTGGTTCCCTTCATGCAAACATTAAGAACAGATTGGACGAAGAACCTTCTAAAGTAATTGCACTTCATGGAAGGCCAAAGTTTTATTATTATGCCGCGGCTGCGGTGGCCGCCATAGTATTTTTGACTATTGGTATTAGAACCGCTATAAATGAGACGCCAACTTTCGAAAGTTTGGCCAAAATTGAAATTGAAGATTACTTTGAAAGCAATGATTTAGGACTTAGCACTTATGAAATTGCGGAAGTTATTCCTGTTGACGATTTGGAGATTTCAGATATTGTTGACAATCTACTGGAATATGAAAATATTATCGATTATTTAGACGATAGTATTGAAAATTTTGAAGAATTAAACCTAACGGATTATGAATATTAATAAAAACATCTTAATAGTTGCTCTTATGCTGTTTGTAACTGCCCTAACCTATGGGCAGCGCAGACCGGATAAAGAAAAAATAAAATCCTTAAAAGTTGCTTATATAACAGAGCGTTTAAGCTTGACCAGTGATGAAGCCCAAGCTTTTTGGCCCATTTATAATGCTCACGAGAAAAAAATGGACTCTTTTAGAGGAAAGGAACGTGCCCAGATTTACAGCAAAATAAAGGATATGGAATCACTTTCCAATAC
>JAGLKG010000482.1 GCA_023141835.1 Maribacter sp.
TACAATTATTGGAAATATAAGGTTCATGTTTTCCTGCCAACCAGGTGCATCTTCGGTCGCTATAAAGCCTTTAGGAAAAATTATGTCAAACTTCTCCATGTGCTTGGCCAATAACCATTTGTTCGATGCAATTTCATAAGATTCAGTAGAAGGCAAGAGCACTAATTTGTTTGTATAGTTCAAATGTTCCTTATGATATAATAAAGTCCGTATTCGTTTTTCATATACAGGTAAGATTATATCGACTTTATGCATTTCCATTTCTCGGTTCACATATGAAATCCATTCAAGGTCATTGGCCGTTTTTGGATAGTACGAATATGTATGAACATGTCTGGAATAGCGCGTGGCCATATATTTTAGGTCAGACATGAAATGTATTTTAATTCCCTTTACGTGCGAAAGGCAGTCAAGGATAGTAATTGCATAGTAATGCTCACCATCCGGAATTAATACTGAAAATTTATCTGTGATACTCTTCATTAAGATCAAGTAGCTTTAAACAGAACCTTAGAAAAAAATAGTATACTTAAATGTAATGCGTTTTGAAAAATAACGGTCTTATATATGTTATACGACGTATTTTTTTCGTTGACAAGTAATGCTTTTTCTTTTTTAAAAAGAATCACCTCCAACAGGAAAAACTGAAATTTACCACAAATCTGACTGATGGCAGAATAGTTGGCAATACATGTTTGCAGGAGAATCCAAAGGAGACAAAAATGCTTTTAAGAAAAGTAGAAATCAAATTTTAAAAAAATAATTGGATAACTTAAGAATGATATATTTCTTGAAGAAATTTGTTTTTCTAATAATTTATTGGTTCCAAGTTTTTCAATTTTATAGTTGACCTCCATCGAATTGGCAAAAAAAACAATATGCCACTCCATAAAAAAGTAGTCACCAATATATGCTCTAGAGGATGTAAAAACAAAAATCGAATCCCTAAATCCAAGAAAAACATGCAAATATAAAAGCCAGGAGTATATAAGAATAAGGATCTCAGTCCTACCTCATTCAATTCAACCCTATCTGATAAATTTACTTTTAACCATACATTATTAGGTAATTTTGTTGGAGTACATATTATTTTTCTATCCCAATTTATGAAGTGAAGAATAATGCGTATTAATTTCAATTCTCCGAATTTATAGGCTACTGTGATATTTCCTTTTGGCCAATTGAGAAACACCAATAGAAAAATCAAAATATCTTCAAAAAAATGACCAAACCTGGTAGATGTCATAGTAAAAATCATACTATGAAATAGTATAATAAGCCAAATGACAAGAGGGTGTGTTTTTTTAAATAGCAACAGAACACCTATTATAATCTCAACCAACATGGACACCCATGATATTACTTTGGCCAACAACATTTCAGGTAAAAAGGTCGATGTAAAAGAATAAAATCTACTATCAATTGCAATTAATAGCCAGTTGTGCATGAATTGTCCGGTCCACCAATCTAACTGTAGTAACTTATTGGTTGCGGCTCCCAAATAAACAATACTTAGTTGGATGTATAAGAGCCAAGGATTCTTGTTTTTATCAGAGAGTCCAGCTAATAAAAATACGCATCCACAAATGAATAAATGATTTCTGAATAAGGGCTTCGATGATAATAAAGCGAGTATAATGCATAGACCTAGGACAATGGCCATTGATTTAACTCTGAAATTCAGCAATAATAATATTCCAGAAATAGCAAATATGGCTTTTTGGAAATATTCAAAGACGCCAGGGAATTTATGAAAATTATCAAGAAAGGGTAGAAAAGGTAGAAAAGGATCTGATAAATAGCCATAAAAACTATGTACAAATACTAAAACAAACATGAGTTTGCACATTAATAAAATTTTTGCTTGCATACTAGGGCTATCATTATGCCAAGGAAACATTATTTTCATTTTTTAGATGAATTTGAATATACCCACTCCTTCATTTTATGGCCGTTTGTCTTATATTTTACGGTTACCTGAGCATTTTCATTTTCCCCATATGTTTTTTCATATTGTTCAATTATGTTAAACACGTTATTGACCGATCTAGGCTCCCATCCATTTACTTGATAACGATAGCGGTTATTGACCTCTTTTTTCGACAGAGATTTATCACCAACAATTATGATTGTATTAAGGTAAGTTTCCTCGTCATACGGAGCCCAGCAAAAGAATCGTTCTGGTATAAATCGGGCGTAAACGATAGAGCAGATTTGAATAAACAAAAAAATGCCACCCAAAAAATATTTTAATTTCATTAAAACTAAAATTAGCGATTCATTTAAAAGTATAAGTATTAATTAGAATCATTGTATATTTTAGGTTCAACTACAAATTAAATAGGGCTATTGGAAAATATATTTCGTTTGGAATGATTTTATGCTCAAAATTTGCGGGTGAATCACAAAATTCAATTGTCTGACAAAGAGGGTTTAAAAAAGAAGAAAACCTCCTTGGAGAAGCGGAAACCAAATTTCGAGAAAAACAATTGGATACCTTAATCTTGTTTAGTCAATGGTTATTTTCTGAATTTACGCATTACAATATTTTTTGTACGCCAAATGAATTTATAAACAATGGGTAATGGATCCATTAATGTATATTTTAGAGGAGTGTTTTTCCAGATATATTTCCAACGTAATATAAATAATTTATTATCACTAATTCTTTGAAAGAGACCTTTAAGGTTCAAATATTCGATATTTTCGTAATTGGGTACGTTGTACTTTATTCCTTCCGTGCTTAGGCACAGTAGGTAGGGGAAATTTATACCTGCCATCAATGAAGCATGCAACGTTGCCCAATATCTAGGATTGATTTCCAAAACCTTGAAGGTTTTACTTTTTTTATCATAACGAAGGTCTACATGGGCAACACCGGACCAATGGAGCGATTTCATCAATCTTTTAATAGTTTCAAGCAATTTGGGTTCATAAACCATACTCAAGCCGATTGGAGGTGAAAAGGCTTTCTTGTTCCACAAATTGCCCTTTTGAATGGTATAGGCCAATACCTCACCTTCTTTGCATAAAACACTACAATCTATATCATGCCCA
>JAGLKG010000483.1 GCA_023141835.1 Maribacter sp.
CAGATCCTTTAATCTCCTTTAGTGGAGAAAAAATCAACAATGCCCAAGATTGGGCAAAGGAACGAAGGCCCGAACTTCTACAATTCTTTGAAAAAAAAGTATATGGAAAGGTTCCAGGAAAGTTGGACGGTTTTTCGGTCAAAGTATTAGAACATAGCGACCAGGCCATAAATGGTAAGGCTAAACGAAAGCAAGTTGAACTTACCTTTGAGCGAAACAGTAAAAAACTGAGTTTTACGATATTGATCTATACGCCTAAAAAGGTCGCCAAGGCACCTATTTTCCTTGGACATAATTTTTATGGCAACCACACCATAGGCACTGACGAAAATGTGATTATTTCAAAGGCCTGGGCCAGAAATAATGAAGCGTTTGGAATCGAAGAAAATAAGCTTTCCGAAAAGTCTAGGGGTGTTCGAAGCAGCAGATGGGCCATCGAAAAAATTATTGATGGAGGTTTTGGTTTGGCTACAATTTATTATGGCGAAGTAGATCCCGATAAGAATGATTTCTCTGATGGGGTGCACCGCTTGTTGTATGACAAACAGCAACAGGAACCTAATACTGGTGAGTGGGGAAGTATTGCCGGATGGGCTTGGGGATTGAGTCGTGCGATGGACTACTTTTCCCAAGATTCAGAAATAGATGAATCTCAGGTCATTGTTTTTGGACATTCTAGATTGGGGAAGGCCTCGCTATGGGCCGGTGCCACGGACACACGGTTTGCGGCTGTTATTTCGAACGATTCAGGTTGTGGGGGGGCGGCACTCTCTAAACGACGGTATGGCGAAACTATACATGTAATCAACAAAGCGTTTCCACATTGGTTTTGTAGAAATTTTAGGAGTTATAACGAGAATGAGGAGGCATTACCAGTAGACCAGCATCAATTGCTGGCCTTGATAGCTCCACGTCCTTTGTATGTCGCAAGTGCCCAGGAAGATCGTTGGGCCGATCCACATGGCGAGTTTCTGTCAGCACATTATGCGACACCCGTTTATACATTATTTGGAAAAGAAGGCATCTTATCAAATAAAATGCCCGAGACCAACAAACCCATACAGAATACAGTTTCTTATCACGTACGAACGGGTAAACATGATGTTACAGACTATGATTGGGAACAGTATATTAGCTGGGCAAAAAAGTTTGTTATTGGCCCAAAAAAATAAGGCTCCTTCCTAAACTACCCTACTCTTAATGTATTTGATTTGTCCGTTATGATTTGATTCATGCTCAACAACATGAAACCATTTACAATAGTTGTTCGTGGGTTGGTTCCCAAAAAGTGGAGTGGATTGCATCAGCCAATTATCATCTCTATTTTTCAATTCCCTCAGTGAATATTCACGCACTTCTTCCAATTTATCCATGTAATACGAAATGGGATGGCCTTTAATCTCTTTCCTTGCCCTCTCACCTAAGCGACTTCCTACATTCCACAGATCTGTGTCCTTTTTATCAAAATCCCCCCATTCCTTGCCTTCAAACGTATGTATTTGATAATAACGTTCCGTTGCGGCCAAATGCATCAGCATCGCCCCTATTGAGTTTGATTCTCCATCTAACAGAAAGTCTAATTCTTTTTGTGATATTCCTTTGACCGACCTTAAAACTGTGGCACGCATCCAGTCCATCATAGATACCAGGATACTGATTTGATCAGCATACCCTGCCCTTTTGCCAAATTGGTGGATATTTCCATCCAAAAAAGTCGAAGGGGTACAGGCAAAATTAAGATTTGGCACTAGGAATCCGGCACCCAGTAGACCAGATGTTTTTAAAAAATATCTTCTTTGGGTTGATTGTTCTGTTTTCATGTT
>JAGLKG010000484.1 GCA_023141835.1 Maribacter sp.
CTTCCTTCTTATGACGGCGAGAATCTAAGTAAAAAAGGAGATGTGGTTGTAGTTTCCATTAATCATCGTTTAAATGTATTGGGATTTTTGGATCTGTCAGGCTATGGAGAAAAATATAAAAGTTCGGCCAATCTAAGTATTTTGGATTTGGTGGCTGCCTTACAATGGGTTAAGACCAATATATCAAATTTTGGAGGGGACCCGGATAATATTACGATTTTTGGGCAATCGGGTGGTGGTGCCAAGGTAAATACCCTAATGGCCATGCCCAAAGCAAAAGGCTTGTTCCAAAAGGCCATTAACCAAAGTGGTTCATTTAGGATGGCCATGTTGGAAAAAGCGGACACCCAAGCAATTGCCTCGGAAGTGTTGACCATTCTTGGTTTAAATGGAAGTCAGGTAGATAGCTTACAAAAGATTCCTTTTGATCAATTAAGTGCTGCAAGCTCTAAAGCATTAAAAATAGTAGAAGAAAAAATGAAGGCAGCAGGAAAACCTGTTATTGGGTTTGGTTTAAGCTGGGGTCCAAGTCGCGACGGTGAGGATTTACCCTACCAACTATTTTCAAAAGAGGCCTTTGAACTTTCCAAAGAGATTCCATTAATGCTGGGAACCGTTAAAAATGAATTCACCCCCTTTATGAACGCTAGACTTTATAATGCTTCTGAAGCTCAGATAATGGCAAAAATAAAAGAACAGTTCAAAGATAAGGCAGATGCCTTTGTTACGGCTGTAAAAAAGGCCTACCCCAATGACACGAACCCTTCGGATTTGTTAAGTATAGACACCATGTTTAGACCTGGGGCCGTTGAACAGGCGGATTTGAAATCATCCGTAGTCGATGGCGCACCTGTTTATATGTATTTATTCACTTGGCAGTCCCCAATCTTTAATGGAAAATACAAAGCCATGCATTGCATGGAATTACCCTTTGTTTTCAATAATATCGCAAGATGTGAAGCCATGACCGGTGGTGGTAAAGAGGCATATGTTCTTGCCGATAAAATGAGCCAAGCATGGATTAATTTTGCAAAAAAAGGAGACCCCAATCATGATGGTCTACCCAAATGGCCTAATTATACCAATGCATCAACACCTACAATGCATTTTGACAATACCTGTGTAGTACAACCCCAGAAGGACAAAGATCTATTCGACTTGATGGGTGGTCAATAAACAAGGCTCAAATGGCAAACCACCGGTATCCTTTGAATTGAACGTTGAACGACAAACCTTCTAATTTAATCTAGCGAAATATGTACACCATAGTGGACATAGAAACTACTGGAAACGGTATTAAGGGAAATAAAATCACTGAAATCTCCATATTCAAATATGATGGATATGAGGTCATCGATGAATTTACTTCTTTGGTCAATCCTGAGTGTGAGATTCCTTATTTTATTACAGGGCTTACGGGAATTGATAATGATTTGGTTCGGGATGCGCCCAAGCTAGTGGAAATCGCCGATCAAATTCTTGAAATCACCAAAGACACCATTTTCGTGGCCCACAGTGTAAATTTCGATTACAATGTCATTAAAAATGAATTTAAGGCCCTAGGCCTTGACTTTACTAGGAAAAGACTCTGTACGGTGCGCTTGTCCAGAAAGTTGATTCCCGGATATAACTCATATAGCCTTGGTAAGCTTTGTTCAGCCTTGGGTATTCCGTTAACCGATAGACATAGAGCTCGAGGTGATGCCCATGCCACTACGATTTTATTCCAAAAACTATTACGGATAGAAGGAGCCGAACCTGTATTCAAGACCTTCCTAAATGCCAGGTCACAGGAAACAACATTACCACCCGCATTACCAAAGCATGTCTATGATGATTTACCGGCCACCCCGGGAATATATTATTTCAAAAATGCGAAAGGCAAAATAATCTATGTGGGAAAGGCCATCAATATTAAAAAGCGGGTGCTCAGTCATTTCTATGACAAAGCCACCAAAGAAATTGAGATGTGCAAAGAAACGGCTGATATTGATTATGAGCTTTCGGGAAGTGATTTAGTGGCACTTCTCATGGAATCTGCAGCCATAAAGCACCATTTTCCTGAATATAACCGCTCACAAAAAAGGAATGGACAGCCTTATGGCATCTTCAGTTATGAGGATAGGAATGGTGTTATGCATCTCGCCTTCAATAAAATAAAAATGGCGCCAAGCCCTTTTGCCATATTCTATACTATTACGGATTGTAGATTGTATCTTGAGGGAATCTGTAAAAATTTTTCCCTTTGCGC
>JAGLKG010000485.1 GCA_023141835.1 Maribacter sp.
CTTTCTGTATTTTTCAATGAACAAATCTCATTATGGGCATCGTGCTCCAAAAACAAATAATAGTCCTTGGTAACAGCCTCGTTCATGAACAATTGCTTTTCGGTCATACTGAGTAGTGGTCGTGTGTCATAGCCCATAACATACGGTACAGGAATATGCCCGGCTGTAGGGACTAAATCGGCCGTAAAAACCAAGGTCTTTCCTTTATAATTAATATGCGGCAGCATTTGTTTGTCTGTATGACCATCTACAAATAGAATACCAAAACCCAATTCTGATTTTTCCAAAAAAGAACTTTTCCCTTTAGACACGAATTTTAATTGTCCACTTTCCTGCATGGGCAACAGGTTTTCTTTGAGAAACGAGGCCTTTTCTCTTAGGTTGGGCTTTGTGGCCCATTGCCAATGGTCTTCATTGGTCCAAAAAAGCGCATTTTTAAATGCTGGCTCATATCCCGTATGGTCTTTGTTCCATTGTATACATCCTCCACAGTGATCAAAATGTAAATGGGTCATGAATACATCGGTAATATCATCGCGGTGAAAACCATGTTTTTGTAAGGAATTATCCAAAGTGTGATCGCCCCATTGATAATAGTAACCAAAGAATTTATCCGATTGTTTATTGCCCATTCCTGTGTCAATCAAAATCAAGCGTTCCCCGTCTTCGATCAATAGACTTCTGGCAGCCATATCAATCATGTTGTTACTGTCAGCGGGATTGGTCCTGCTCCATATTGATTTAGGTACCACACCGAACATGGCACCACCATCTAATTTAAAATTACCGGTCTCAATGGAGTATAAGGTCATTCAGATTAATTATTAATTAAAGAGGCTGCAAATTAATAAATGCGAAACCGATAACTTGATTTGCCCTCTTATTTTAACAAATCATTGACCATTTTAATCTTGTTCTAGCAACTTTTGAAGTTGATTGCCAAATTAAATCATTCTTTTAGGGATTTGGGTTTTTTGAAAAACGTATATTAAGCCCTTTATTAACTTTTTTTACAAACTTATGAATGCAACTAACCCTAACTCTGCCAAGGGAATTAAAGGAATAAAAGAGAATTGGCGCAACGATCTTTCCGCTGCTTTAAGCGTATCATTGGTTGCCTTACCTTTGGCTTTAGGAATTGCTGTTGCATCAGAAGTGGCGCCCATGGCCGGAGTACTTTCCGCAATTATAGGTGGTGTTGTAACAACATTCTTTAGGGGAGGTCATTTAGCAATTAACGGCCCAGCGGCCGGATTGATTGCAGTGATCCTTGGAGGCCTTGTAGCACTGGATGGGAATATCAACTACGTTTTAGCAGCAATAGTAGTATCAGGGGCTATTCAAGTTATATTAGGGTTTCTTAAAATGGGGCGTTTTGCCAAGCTATTGCCATCTTCTGTATTACACGGAATTTTGGCTGCAATTGGGGTAATTATATTTGCAAAACAAGCTCACTATGCTCTTGGTACCACTTCGAACGCCGACAACACAATTGGCACGCTTCTCGATATTTTTTACAAACTCCCAGAGGCTAACCCCTTCGTTTTTCTTGTTGCCTTAATTGGTATTTTGACTCTTGTTTTTTATAAAAAAATCAATTATAAGTTTATACAAATAATTCCTGCTCCTATGTGGGTGCTGCTTTTGTCTTTGCCTGTAGTTTTCGGATTCGACTTTTTCAACGAGCATACTATTTCAATCCTGGGAAATGCCTACAGTATTGGCCCGGAATTACTAATTGATATTCCAGACAATCCTCTTGACAGTATTATGCATCCTGACTTTGGCATGATGGGGACTACAGCTTTTTGGCTCACAGTATTGTCTATTACCATGATTGCCTCGGTAGAAACTTTAGCCAGTGCCCGTGCAGTTGATAAGTTAGACCCCTATAAGCGCACAACCAATCTAAATAAAGACTTAGTGGGGGTAGGCCTTAGTACAATGGTTTCGGGAGCCTTGGGCGGACTTCCGATCATAACTGTGATTGTACGAAGTACAGTAAACGTAAATAGCAATGCCAGGACCAGATGGTCTAATTTCTACCACGGCATCTTTCTAATTCTCTTTGTCCTTATTTTGGCGCCAGTTTTAAGAAGCGTCCCTTTGGCGGCATTGGCGGCAATTTTAGTGTACACAGGTTTCAAATTGGCATCACCCTTGGTATTCAAGCAGGCCTACGATCAGGGAGTGGAACAGTTGTTATTCCTATGTTCTACACTCATAATAACATTATTTACGAATCTG
>JAGLKG010000486.1 GCA_023141835.1 Maribacter sp.
ATCTGCTCTATGGAATCCTTGGCGGGATTCTTATAACACTAGTATTACACATGCTATTGGCTAAAGTAGGATTAATGCGTTTTTTCAAAATGATTTTTAAATCAGGATCGAAGGTTTATCAATTAGAAAATGGCACCTACGATGTCAGGATAAGGGGAATTGCAAACTTCTTATCCGCATTGAAATTAGATAAATTGCTTCAAGATATTCCAAGTGGGTCGACCATACGTCTCGATATGTCACGAACTCGTTTGGTTGACTTATCGATCATGGAAAATATGATAGAATTTAAGCGTATCCATGACAACAAAGGAGGAAATGTACAGCTTATTGGGTTAGACAACCATGTTGCGTCAACAAATCATAACCGAGCCTTAAAAATTATCACAGGACGTGTGAAAAAAAGGATTTCGAAGCGGCAAATCCGTTTGCAAAAAATGGCCATAGCCAATCACTGGTCTTTCGATCGTGAAGTAGATTGGAACACCTCCTATCTGAGAAATTTTCATTTCTTCGATTCGCGTCCAATCGAAATGAAGAGCAATTCTTTACAGGGAATTGATGTAGAAAATAATGCGCAATGGGAAATTGCCGATATTGTATTTGATGAAGGAGCGCTGCTGGCCTTGGAAGTATATCAAACCACTGTACAAATAGTGAGATTGCCATCTCCTATACCACAATTTATAATTGATAAGGAAGGGCTTTTTAATAAAATTTTTGATCGAATGAAAGCTTTTTCTGGGGTAAGAGGGGATATTAATTTCGTGAAATATGCAGGCTTTTCGGGTAAATTTCATTTGAGCGGAGAGGACGAGGATGCTATACGGGCATTTTTTACTGATGATCTTATCCATTATTTAGAAGAAAATGAGATTCACCACATAGAAAGTAACGGGGAAGCCTTGATGATTTTTAAGTACATTCATATTGCCCGAACGGATGAGGTACGCAACATGCTCGACTTTTCATCCAACCTTTTAAAACATATGAGCCTGAATGCGACTCCTGAATTACCTAAATAAATTTTAAGAAATTGCACCAGGAATAGAACGCCAATCACGAGCTAAGGATCCCAAACTCGGGAGTGTGAATAAAGAGGCTTATTTTAGGAATAAATTAGTACGATTTGAAGAAATTAAAACGGAGTTTAACCTTAACATCTGTTCTTGCCATTAGTATTGGTGGAATGCTTGGAAGTGGCATCTTTGTACTTCCAGGCTTAGCGGCTGCCAAAACGGGCCCGTCGGTTTGGTTGGCCTATTTATTAGCGGCAGTTTGTATTTTACCAGCGGCACTTTCAAAATCTGAATTAGCGACGGCCATGCCAACATCTGGTGGAACGTACGTGTATATAGAACGAACCTTTGGGCCTATTTTTGGCACTATATCTGGAATTGGCCTCTGGTTATCCCTTTTATTGAAAAGCTCGTTCGCCCTCATTGGTTTTGGGGCTTATCTTTCGGTGGTTGTAAACATCAACTCGGGATTTACAAAGTATATAGCCCTTATTTTTCTTGTCATCATATTGTTTCTGAACATTGTTGGTGTAAAAAAAGTGGGAAAGGTTCAAATTATTGTGGTAGGCATAAGTTTAATATGCCTTATACTGATAGTCGTTTTTGGCATTCCACAGGTTGATCCTAATTTGTTGGAGCCTTTTTATTTAAACGGGAGTAATGGTCTAATAGGGACCATTGCCTTTGTATATATTTCCTATGCGGGTGTTACAAAAATTTCTGCCATTGCGGGAGAGATAAAGAATCCTGACAAAAATCTTCCACGGGCAATGATCTTTTCGTTAGTTATCATTACGATGGTGTATGTGTTTATCGCATATACTTTGGTAGGAAATATTCCTTTGGAGAGCTTGAAAACGGATATTAAGCCTATTTATACGATTGCACATTTACTTGGAGGGGAATATGTTGGATATATTGCGGCCATTGTTGGGGTTATAACTTTAGTATCCATGGCAAATTCTGGGGTATTGGCTTCGTCCAGGTTTCCTTTTGCAATGGCCAGGGACAAATTGATGCCGCATTTTATGAGCAAAATCCATAACAAGTATCTAACTCCTGTAACGACTATCATATTAACGTGTTCGGCAATGGCCTTGGTCATATTTTTTCTTGATGTAGAGAAAATAGCCAAACTAGCCAGTGCCTTTAAGGTAATGATGTTTATTTCTGTAAATGCCTGTGTAATTGTTTTGCGGGAAACATCGGCACAATGGTACAAACCACCCTATCGGTCCCCTTTATATCCCTATATGCAAATATTTGGCATACTTAGCGGAATTGTACTATTGGTGTTTTTGGGATTGATGTCTTTCTTAGCCATCTTAACAATAGTCATTTTGGGCTTTGGCGTCTATTTTAAGTATGGAATAAAGACGGCACGAACAGGTATTTTAAGAAGGTATGGTCATCGCCCTGCGTTATTTTTGTTCTATAAAAGGATGAATAAGGAGAGGCAAGCAAACAATAGCCAAGAAAATATCAGCACGTCTATTTTGGATGGTAACTTAATTTCTAATGCCGGAGTGGTTGTACCCTTATTGGGTAACGAAACCTCTCCGGAAATGTTGGTTGAAATAGGGGCCGCTTTAAATTCAAAAGACAAATTACAAACAGTAAATATTACAGAGGTTCCCAATCAGACATTTTTAGAGGCGATACCTATGAAAACCCCAAAAGTCAACTCTTTGGACCGGCGAATTTCAAGATTGGCACATTCCAAAAATATAGAGGTGGATTTTGAATCTATTGTTACCCATAATGTGTCCGATACTATACGTGAGCTGAGCAATCAAACCCACTGTGATTGGTTGGTGGTTGGGTGGAATGGAAGGGCACGCAATGGTATTTTAATCAGTAATCCTATTGGCTGGTTGTTGGCCCACATAAATTCTAATTTTGCATTGTTCAAAGATAATGGCGTTCGCTATATAAGTAATATATTATTGGCCTTGCGACCGGGGCAGAACAATAAAGATTTTATTGAATCGGCAGATAGGATCAGTCAATTTTACAAGGCTTCTTTTTCTCTACTGCGTATTGTTCCTGAAGATATTTCGGAAGAGAACTACCAACAAACTGAAAAGACATCCTATCAATTATTGCAAACGTCAAAATCTGAATGTGATGTTATTATTTTAAAATCCAACAATGCCATTGAAACGATATCCAAACTTTCGGCGGGTTATGACTTGCTTATATTGGGAACCCCACAAAAGGACAATTGGATTCGGGTTCTTTTTGGAACGGGTAGGGATAAATTCGCAGAAAAATCGGCCTGTTCTGTATTACGACTTACGATGAAGGATGTTTAGTTTAAATTACTAATTTAAATCTGAAACCTTATTGATAATAGGGTTAGCTGGAATAGTAGTATTAGGCTTTTTTGCGTAGTGGTTTTGCTTGGAAGTTTAAAGTCCCCACAATACTACCACTTATACTTATTGACGCATCTGGAGTTTTGATATCGATTGCAGAGTATCTGTATACGAATAATCATGATGCGGTGTTGATAGACAATAATGAGTTCAACATCAATAAAGCTAAGGACTTAGAGTTGTGTTCGTTAAGGCAGATGGTTTACAAAGTTAGAGGGACATAGTTTACACCATATTTTGACTTAACCTTATTGATACTTGTTGGTACAGATTAAACACGAATAGCGTAACCATAAAGATTTGTGTTGTAGCGTTCAAATTAAATATATTCTAATTTTAGTATATTGTTTCCTCAAAAAGCATGTTATGAAAAGGACACTTTTGTTTTTAACTATTTTAAGTATTGGTGGATGCTCTACCGATGAGGAAAAAAACACTTGTGAATCGTGTGCCGGTACAAATATCTCATATGAGCTATGTGATAATGGCAATGGCATATATACTTTGTCAAAAGGTGAGGCAAGCCAAATCTTAACGCAGGCTGATCTTATAGGTTTGTCCGTTAAAGAATATGTAAATATTCTTTGTGCCGAATAGCACCGGGAGAATATGGGATTAGGCCTTAATCATTTAATTTTAACACAGCCATAAATGCCTCCTGTGGAACTTCCACATTACCCACTTGACGCATACGTTTTTTACCTTTTTTCTGTTTTTCCAACAGTTTTCGTTTACGGGATATATCTCCTCCGTAACATTTTGCAGTAACATCTTTTCGCAATGCTTTTGTGGTTTCTCTAGAAATAATCTTGGCGCCAATGGCAGCTTGTATCGGAATATCGAATTGTTGTCTTGGAATAAGCTCCTTTAACTTTTCACACATTTTTTTACCAATATTGACCGCATTGTCTGCATGTATAAGAGCAGAAAGGGCGTCAACAGGCTGAGCGTTCAGCAAAATATCTACACGCACCAATTTTGAGGTTCGCATTCCTATAGGCGTGTAGTCAAACGAGGCGTAGCCTTTTGAAACCGTCTTTAGCCTATCATAGAAATCGAAAACAATCTCAGCCAAGGGCATATCAAAACTCAACTCGACCCTTTCCGTGGTCAAGTAGGTCTGATTGGTAATAAGACCACGTTTTTCAATGCAGAGAGACATTACATTACCTACAAAATCAGATTTGGTGATAATTGTTGCCTTAATATAGGGCTCTTCAACACGATCTATGGTAGACGGATCAGGAAGATCGGTTGGGTTGTTCACGATTAACGGAACATCCGGATTTTTTCGTGTAAACGCATGGTAGCTTACGTTGGGTACGGTAGTAATAACGGTCATATTAAATTCTCGCTCCAAACGTTCCTGTATGATTTCCATATGAAGCATCCCCAAAAACCCGCAGCGAAAACCAAAACCAAGTGCAGCACTACTTTCTGGGGCAAAGACCAAAGAGGCATCGTTCAATTGCAATTTTTCCATGGAAGACCGCAATTCTTCAAATTCATCTGTATCAACAGGGTAAATACCAGCAAAAACCATAGGCTTTACATCTTCGAAACCGTCAATGGCATTTTTTGTAGGATTGGCAGAATCTGTAATTGTATCACCGACCTTGACTTCACGGGCGTCTTTTATTCCGGTAATGAGGTAACCTACGTCTCCAGCTTTTATACTTTGCTTCGGCTGCTGTGTTAGCTTTAAAGTGCCCACCTCATCAGCAAAATAACTTTTATCAGTAGCAACAAATTTTATTTTTTGCCCTTTTTTAATTTCACCGTTAATGACCCTAAAATACGTTTCCACACCACGGAACTGGTTATAGATTGAGTCAAAAACGAGTGCTTGCAAGGGCTCATTAACCTCTCCGGTGGGAGCTGGGATGCGCTCTATAACGGCTTCCAAAATTTCCGCAATTCCAATTCCGGTTTTGGCACTTGCGGGAATCACTTCTTCGGGATCACAACCTAAAAGGTCAACAATATCATCGGTTACTTCCTCAGGACTTGCGCTGGGCAAATCAACTTTGTTCAGGACTGGAATAATCTCCAAGTCGTTTTCCAAGGCCAAGTAGAGATTACTTATCGTTTGGGCCTGTATGCTTTGGGCTGCATCCACAACCAAGAGCGCACCTTCACATGCAGCAATGGAACGGGAAACTTCATATGAAAAATCAACGTGACCGGGGGTATCGATTAAATTCAAAATGTACTCTTCACCTTTATAGGTGTATTCCATTTGAATAGCGTGACTTTTTATGGTAATACCACGTTCACGTTCAATATCCATACTATCCAGAAGCTGTTCTTTCTTTTCACGTTCTGTTACAGCGCCGGTAAAATCCAACAACCTATCAGCTAATGTGCTTTTGCCATGGTCAATATGTGCAATAATGCAAAAGTTTCGTATTTTCTTCAACTACTTTTTAAATTAAATTCAAATTATCCCGTGCCTCAATTCAGTTGAAATTGGCCATTTTCTTTCAGAGGTGCAAATATAGTGCAAAATAAACCGTGGTATTTTGTGATTTGGATTTTATAACTAAAGACAAATTCAGGAATGTAATCGAAGAAACGCACTTCTTTATAAGACAATCGTATTTTTTATTACGTTCGAATCCCAATCGATAGTTTTTTGAGTAAGTAAATAATATTTTTACTAGTTCTTGCTTTTTGACTTCTTCTTCATTTCCCCAGAAATATAAGGTTCAAGGAAAAATCATCAATACTGATTGTGAACCAATAGGGTTGACCAATGTATTGTTGATAAGTACTTTGGATAGTATTTTGATTAATGGTTCCTTTTCAGACGATAAGGGTATTTTTAAAATCACCAACATTCCTCCAGGCGATGATTTACTAAAGGCCTGTTGCTTGTTGTTCTCCCTGCGAAATCCAGTGTATTTGAACATGATCAAAGTATTAACGTGGGCTAAACCAGTACTGATAACAAATGGGACAAATGGAACCTCAAAGCAGGCCTTAGGGGTGAGCATACTAAAACCAAGGGAAAGCTTAATACCGACGAGGCGGCCTAGGGGTTATACCTTAAACAAAGGATATACTTTTGAACTTTTTTACAAGAATCTTGCAAATTTCCACCAAAGATTGTCTTTCAAGATAATGATTCGCAACTATTGCGATGTATTAGTTCAAATATACAAGTACTATGCCTATCATTTTAATTTAAGCATTAGCAAGAATTTCACCAATAACTGGCATTTCTATTTTCTGTCCTCCCCTGCATTTCTTTAAAGTATTTTTACTGATTTGGATTTTGGTCAATTGGTTTAAAATGGACTATGAAAACCCTATATAAGATCTAATAGGGAGTTTCCTTTTTTAAGTTATTAAAATTTAAAGGCAGATGTGAGTTTGCTCTATTCTTCCTATGTTAGCCAAGGAAATTCAAGACAAGAAGATTGCTCAAAATAGAACCTCCTATTACACGCCAGAGAATTAGAACCAATA
>JAGLKG010000487.1 GCA_023141835.1 Maribacter sp.
ACTTTTTCAAGAATGTACTTTCGCTTTCTAAAATCAAAGGAAATATCGCTTGTGGTATATCTTTTTCCTCCACTAACTTCTATACCCCAGTCAACAATATTTTGAGCACTTGGTTTTGGTGCTTGCTTCTGCTTACAAGACAATATTCCAATCAAAGCAAAAAAAACAAAACCCTTCTTCATAATTTTCTTTTGTATACTGTACGCAAATATCCTTTGAACTTTACAAAAAATCAATTAATAAATCAGTTTTTCATGAATTGTAAATAAGATTATTGTTCCTACTTTTGCCATACATGCAGAATAACATAAACATAAAGAATAAAAAAGCCAGGTTTGAGTATGAAGTTTTGGACAGGTACACTACGGGCCTTGTTTTATCTGGGACCGAAATAAAGTCAATTCGCCAGAGTAAAGCATCAATTACAGAAAGCTTCTGTGAATTCAATGATAATGGCGAGCTTTTCATTATAAACATGCAAATTGATGAATATTCCCATGCCTCGCATTATAACCACAAACCAAAAGCTGAACGCAAATTATTGCTCAATAAACGAGAGCTAAAAAAGCTTCAAAAAGAAGTGTCATCAAGTGGTCTTACCATAATACCTCTAAATCTGTTTCTTAATGATCGGGGGTTGGCAAAATTGAATATAGCACTGGCCAAAGGGAAAAAACTGTATGATAAAAGGGAAAGCATCAAAGATCGTGACAATAAGCGGGATTTAGATCGTATCAAGAAAAACTTCAAGAGATAGTACATCTTAGATGATGTGGTCATCTAACTAGTTTTTGTCTTCCAAAAGAGGAACAAATCTAAAGATTCCCAACTCTTTTTTTTCGAATTCCTTTTCCGATTTTCTGGTGAACATGATCATTACCTGTTCATCTATTCCTACCGGTACGACTAATCTACCACCAATTTTTAATTGTGACAGAAGTATTTTGGGAACTTCAGGTGCCCCAGCGGTGACAATGATACTATCAAACGGAGCTTCCTCCGGCAGCCCTTTATAACCATCACCAAAAATTGTTTTTTTTGGCGTATAGCCTATTTTTTTAAAGAAAAGATTGGTCTTTTTAAAAAGCTCCAATTGCCTTTCTATAGTATAGACTTTAGCCTTTAATTCTAGTAATACAGCCGTTTGATAGCCACTACCTGTACCAATTTCCAATATTTTATGACCAGGCTTTACCGCCAATAATTCTGTTTGAAAAGCTACTGTATACGGTTGTGAAATGGTCTGCTCGGCAGCAATGGGAAAGGCTTTATCTTGATAGGCGTGCCCTTCAAAGCCACTATCCATGAACAAATGTCTGGGTATAGTACGAATGGCATCCAAGACTTTGGGGTCGACTATTCCTTTGGCTATCAATAGATCGGCCAATTTATTGCGCATTCCGCGATGTTTAAGGGTATCTTTCAAGAGTAATGTAACGGTTTGGTTCTGGAAAGCGAAGTTAGAGCGTAAAATTCCAAAATACAAGTTCCAAATGACAATTGAATTAATTTGTGAGGTACTATTCACCTACATTGAGCTTGTGTTGCGGGTTTCCCAAAAATCAAAACCTGACCGAACCAACAAATAAGAAAAATGCAACTAAAAGCTGGATAAGTTCCGCATCTATTTTCTTCATCTGTCTAAATTTTGAAAAAAACTTTTAAAGTTCTAATTCCAGAAACTACCAAACTATGTTTATTTTTGAAAAAAAATAAACATGCTCAAAGTAGGCGTCTTGGGAGCGGGACATTTAGGAAAAATACATCTTCGTCTCCTGAACGAATCCCCAAAATATAATTTAATCGGTTTTTATGACCCAGATGACATCAATGGGAAGAACGTCGCTGTGGAATTCGGTTACCCGTTTTTTGATACTATCAATGAATTGATTGATAGTGTTGATGTTGTTGACATCGTGACCCCTACCCTTTCGCACTACGATTGTGCAAAAAAGGCCATGGAAAATGGGAAGCACGTCTTTATCGAAAAACCTATTACCAATACCTTGGAAGAAGCTGAAGATCTATTGGTGCTAGAGAAAGAAAACAATGTAAAAGGCCAAGTGGGTCACGTTGAACGATTCAATCCGGCCTTCCTCTCAGTAAAGGAAAAAATTCAAGACCCTATGTTCATTGAAACCCATAGGTTGGCAGAATTCAATCCTCGCGGCACAGATGTACCCGTTGTTTTGGATTTAATGATTCACGATATTGATGCTATACTAAGTGTTGTGAATTCAGAGGTAAAACAAATCAATGCAAGCGGGGTTTCAGTTATTAGCAATTCGCCCGATATAGCCAATGCCCGTATCGAATTTGAAAATGGTTGCGTGGCCAACCTGACCGCAAGTCGCATATCATTGAAGAATATGCGTAAATCACGCTTCTTTCAACGAGACGCCTATATCTCGGTTGACTTCTTGGAAAAGAAGGTCGAGGTTGTTAAAATGAAAGAGGCACCTGAAAAACCAGGTGATTTTGATATGATTTTGCAAAATGCCGAAGGGGTAAAAAAACAAATCTATTTCGAAAATCCTGATATCAAAGCGAATAACGCTATTCTGGATGAGCTGGAAACCTTTGCCGATGCCATAACCAATAATACAATTCCGGTAGTTTCTCTAAGGCAAGGAACCCAAGCTTTAAAGGTAGCCTTACAGATTATCAAGTCATTTTAAAATAGTCATACATGAAAAGTATTGCAGTCATTGGCGCAGGAACCATGGGTAACGGCATCGCTCACGTCTTTGCCCAAAACGGATACATCGTTAATTTAATAGACATTTCGCAAGAAGCACTTGATAAAGGGCTGTCCACGATTGCCCGAAATCTGGATCGTATGATCTCAAAAGGTAAAATCAATGAAGACGATAAAACCAGTACTCTTAAGAACATAACCACCTATACTGAACTTTCTAAAGGTGTGGCGAAGGTTGATTTGGTTGTTGAAGCCGCTACGGAGCAATTAAGTCTTAAACTAGATATTTTTCGGGAACTTGATATGATTTGTGAATCTCATACGATTCTAGCGACCAATACGTCCTCTATTTCGATTACACAAATTGCTGCAGTAACCCAAAAACCGGAAAAAGTAATTGGTATGCACTTCATGAATCCCGTTCCTATTATGCCGCTCGTTGAAATAATCCGCGGCTACACTACTTCGGATGAAACCACCAATGCGATTATGTCCCTTTCCCGTGAACTGGAAAAGATACCAACGGAAGTCAACGACTACCCTGGTTTTGTTGCGAATAGAATCTTGATGCCTCTAATCAATGAGGCCATTGAAACGCTCTACAATGGAGTGGCCGGTGTCCGGGAAATCGATACGGTCATGAAATTAGGTATGGGCCACCCTATGGGCCCACTTCAATTGGCTGATTTTATTGGTCTGGATGTATGCCTTTCAATTCTGAATGTAATGCATGATGGATTCAAAAATCCTAAATACGCTCCATGCCCCTTACTCGTTAA
>JAGLKG010000488.1 GCA_023141835.1 Maribacter sp.
CCCAATCAAAACCAAATCACAAATTTAATGTTGATACTCAGAAAGACATACCAAGGGGTGCACTCGAATCAAATAGGGTTTCCGGGAGGAAAATCTGAGAAAGATGATGTTGATTTAATGCAGACCGCTTTAAGGGAAACCTACGAAGAAATTGGAGTGCCACCAGGCCACGTCACTGTGGTGAAATCTTTAAGTGAAGTATATATTCCTCCAAGTAATTTTGAAGTGCAACCCTATATTGGACTTTATCAAAACCCAAGACCTTTCGTACTCCAGGAGTCAGAAGTTGAATCATTGGTTGAGGTTCCCCTGACTGACTTAATGGACGACTCTAAAATATTCACGCAAAAATTATCAACTTCCTATGCCGACAATATTGATGTACCCGCCTTTAAACTAAACGGTTACACAGTTTGGGGTGCAACGGCCATGATGTTGAGCGAAATCAAGGAGCTGTTAAAAGGGGTTTTATAGTGCTTATTTCGTAGATTTGCCTCTATGGGAATTTTTAAGAAAAATCCTTTCGGACATATTCTTTTTCTAAAAAAATGGCTCATTCGTTTTTTAGGCGTAATAACCCATCAACGGTATAAAGGGTTCAATACTCTAGAAATTGAAGGTTCTGGAGTCATTCGAAACTTGCCAGATACAAATGTACTCTTCGTAAGCAATCATCAGACCTATTTTGCTGATGTTGTTGCTATGTTCCATGTATTTAATGCCAGTTTAAAGGGCAGGGACGATTCAATTAAAAATGTCGCTTACCTCTGGAACCCTAAATTGAACGTATATTATGTGGCGGCGGCAGAAACCATGAAGAAAAGCCTCATGACCAAGATTTTTGCGTATGCTGGTTCGGTTAGCGTAGAACGTACTTGGAGATCAGAAGGTCAAAACATTAATCGGCAGGTTAAAATGAGCGATATTTCGAATATTGGAAAGGCTTTGAACGATGGATGGGTAATAACCTTTCCCCAAGGAACCACAACCCCTTGGAAACCGTTGCGAAAAGGCACTGCCCATATTATCAAGAAATATAAACCTGTTGTCGTTCCCGTGGTAATCGATGGTTTTAGGCGTTCTTTTGATAAAAAAGGACTCCGTATAAAGAAAAAGGGAATTTTACAGTCCATGGTCATCAAAGAACCCCTGGATATTGACTATGAAAATGAATCTTTTGATTCTATTGTTGAAAAGTTGGAATATGCCATTGAGCAGCACCCTTCTTTCTTGAAGGTGATTTCGAAAAAAGAGCTTTTGGCCTATGAGGCCGAGAATGAACAACGAAGATTCAGACCTAATAGTTAAACTTCCAATTGTTTTAATTCTTTATAATTCTTTTTTAGTTTACGCAGTAACAATCCGTATAATAAGAAGTAAATTCCACCGGCTACGGCAGTAAATAGGATACCCCCAATAGAGAGGACCCAAATAGCAGTTGTCCTTATTTTATCCAATGGAATTTCTTTTGAATTATCACCCATTCCAGCCATTATGTCTCGAAGAAATTCATCACTTATGGAGACGCCAAATATGAAAAAAGCGAAAAAGATAAGACTCATTGATAGACAAAAGATGATATAGTGTTTAACGGTTTTTCTGGTTTTGATAATTTGATGCATCAAATTTTTAGCACTGGCCAATACTGAAATTTCTTTATACCTTCTATAAAATTGATATATATATAATGCTACAATGGAATAGTAAAATATATTTACCGCAATAAAGATTGAGCTGAAGTTGCTTACATTTTCAAAGAACTCATCTTCCCGAAATGATGGTGATAGATAAATTAAATTTGGCAATGTGATTTCTAAAATACTAATGATCAATATCCATTTGACTATCGAAGAAGATTTCTCCCATATCATATTATGAATCTCATCATAAGACAACTTAGGAAGATATTCATCTTTTTTTTGCCAATCCTTTTTTAATAGTTCCAGTTCATCCATCATATCGTCAAGGGTTCATTATGGTTCTTAATTTATTCTTGATTCGGTTCATTTTTACCCTGGCATTTACTTCCGTAATTCCCAAGGTTTCTGAAATCTCCCGATAATCTTTGTCTTCCAGATATAAAAAAACCAAGGCTTTCTCGATATCACCCAATTGCTTTACTGCTTTGTACATTAGAGTTAGCTGTTGTTCTTGCTCTTGGTTGTACTCATCTGCCTTGATTTTAAAGATAACCGAATCATAATTCTGAGTTTTTATCCGTCTTTTCGACTTTCTATATAGGGTAATGGCCGTATTCAGCGCAACCCTGTACATCCAAGTACTGAATTTTGATTCTCCACGAAATTTCGGATATGCTTTCCAAAGCTGTATGGTTATTTCTTGAAACAGATCTTTATGCGAATCCCTGTCATTGGTGTACAACGTACAGACCTTATGAACAATATTCTGATTGCTCTCCAGTTCCGTCACAAATTGATGTTCAAGCTTTTTATTCACTATAAGGTTGGTGGGTTGTCAAAAGGTTAGTAGTACATATGGAAGTTATGTTACATTAAAGAAAAAAAAGATCTAAAGTGCAAGATAAGGGAATTGGATTTTAAGACTAAAAATTCATGGCCTCTAAACTTACTTCCTGTAATCTAAGGCCGGTGTCCTGTCTCCCAAAAGTGGAATGTATTTGAAATCGGCTCCCCTTCGTTCTAGAAACTCTTTTTTGGCCTTTGTAATAAGTTTTTGGTCTTGAAATAGATGTATTGCCGTCAATGTCAGGGTTTTGGAAGCCACCATCATTCCCTTATGGCCTATGGAGGTTCCACCAGCAGCAACGGCTTGCCAACTATGTGCCGGGGTTCCAGGCACCCAAGTAGCAGCGCTCATGCCTACCGTTGGTACAGCAAAACTCACGTCTCCAACATCGGTTGAGCCATATGCCTTGGCCTCCGTTTTGTACGGCTGTATATTTTTGGCCGTACTTACATCAACACCTTGATAGCCTAGGCTTATAGCAATTTCATCGGCAAATTCCTTTTCTTCCTTGGTATATTCCAAGCCACCGATTTTTGATAGATTATTATGCATTAATTTTTGAAGGGTAAGATTGGGCAACAATTCATGGGTTCCGCCGATCATTTCAAAATCCATGGTTGTACCTGTCCCCAAAGCGGCCCCTTCACCGGCTTTGATGATTCTATCAAAAATATCAATGACCACATCTCTCCTATTGTGACGGGCATAGTAATATACTTCGGCAAAGTCAGGCACTACATTAGGTGCTTTTCCTCCGTCGGTGATTACATAGTGGATCCTTGCTTTTTCGGGTACATGTTCCCGAAGCATATTGACCATGGCATTCATGGCCTCTACACCGTCAAGGGCAGAGCGTCCCTTTTCTGGAGCACCGGCTGCGTGGGCAGAGATGCCATAAAAACGGAATTTGGCCGATTTGTTGGCCAAAGCCGCACCAGCGCTGGCTGCATTTTGTGAGCCAGGATGCCAATGTAAAGCCACATCAACATCATTGAAAAGCCCTTCGCGAACCATATAAACCTTTCCCGAGCCTCCTTCTTCCGCAGGGGTGCCATAAAAGCGTATGGTACCTTTTGAATTAGTGGCCTTCAGCCAATCTTTAACCGCAATGGCTGCTGCTGCCGAAGCAGTGCCGAATAAATGGTGTCCGCAGGCATGGCCCGCTGCCTTGCCTGCCGACTTTTTCTCAGGTACGGCTTGTTGTGAAAGACCTGGTAAGGCATCGTATTCTCCCATTATTCCGATAATGGGAGCACCACTACCATATTCAGCAGTAAAAGCCGTTGGTATTCCTGCCACCCCTTTTTTTATGGTAAAACCGGCATCACTTAACGTTTTTTGCAGCAAGGCCGAACTTTGTTCCTCCAGATATCCCATTTCAGCAAAATTCCAGATGGTTTGTGCAATTTCTCCGTAAAACTCACTTTTATGGTCTATGTTCTTTAGAACATCATCCAACTTCTTTTGAGCTTTCAAAGCAGTGGATGCAAAAATGGCAAGTACACTTAAAACAATAATTTTCTTAAAGGTCGGTATCATAGTATTCGATGTATTCAAGGTTTATTTTGACTGGTGTTTTTTTGAAGAACCAGTTTGATAGAACTGTTAAATATACTAAAATCACCCCATAAAAAATCTTATTTTCTTGGATGATATTTGTTCATTACATCGGCCAAATGTGAACGGTCTACATGCATATAAACTTCGGTCGTGGTTATACTTTCATGGCCCAACATTTGTTGAATAGCCCTTAAGTCCGCTCCATTTTTTAATAAGTGGGTGGCAAATGAATGCCTAAAAGTATGTGGACTTATATTCTTGCCCAGGTCTATTTGTACGGCTAATTGTTTGATTATGGTAAATATCATGGCCCGGGTTAGCTGTTTCCCCCTCCTGTTTAAAAACAAAATATCTTCAAACCCTTTTTGGATGGTTTGGTGTACCCGAACCTCCCTTTGGTAAATGGCTATGTATTTTTTGTTGATTTCACTGATAGGTACAAACCGCTGTTTGTCTCCTTTACCGGTTACCTTGATAAAATCTTCCTCAAAGAACAGATCGGATAATTTCAGATGAATAAGCTCGGTAACACGTAGTCCACAGCCGTACAAAGTCTCTAACATGGCCCTATTGCGTTCCCCTTCAGGTTTTGATAGGTCTATCGCAGCAATGAGCCTATTTATATCTTCCTCGGACAATGTATCGGGCAATTTTCGGCCAATTTTTGGGGATTCAAGTAAATCCATGGGATTGTCCTGTCGATAATCCTCAAAATTCAAATAATTGAAGAAACTTTTAAGTCCGGAAATAATCCGGGCCTGGGATCGCGGATTTACGCTCGTGGCAATTTCATAGACAAAACGTTGAACCGTTTCTTTTTCGATGGTGATGGGACTGACTCCTATATTGTTCTCCTCTAGAAAGCCGATCAGTTTTTCAACATCCCAGATATAGTTTTTAATGGAATTTAGAGATAACCCACGCTCAATTTTTAGATAGTGCTCATAATCCTGAAGGGCCTGTTTCCATTTCATGTAATAAAGATAAGTTAACTAATGAACAAAACCCATTCGGTTTTTTGCACGAGCTCTGACTATGTGTTGATTTAAACCCGTTGATAGAAGTGGTACAGTGATTGTTTACGATTTTTCAAGTTTTATATATGTGATTAATAACAAAACTTACCTTTAATCATCAATTTTCCTGTTAGCCGTTTTATTGTCAGGTTGAGGACAGTCGAAACCTATTGATTGTCTAAAAAATGAGTTCTCAACTTCGTTCGAATGGGCTGGAAGAGCCGCTTTTAGACACCCTCTTTGTATTTGGATATCTATTGTATAGAATCAGGCCGCCCTCCTTTACATTTGGTAAAGTTTAGGGTAAATGTGCTTCCAAGATTTCATCAAAAGAATGCAAATGGCCTCTCCACAACCATTTTAGGCCGTTTTACAACAAAAATGATTCTGTGTTCCGTGAAGATTTTAGTTTTGTGGCATAACCAACAAAGCCAAAATCTATGAGAAATATTGTTTTAGCAAGTGTTTTTGCATTTCTAGGAATGGGATTGTCTGCCCAAGAAGGATTCAAATTAGGAATCCAAGGAGGTCTGCCCATTAATGATTTTAATGATGACGTGAGTTTAATGGTAGGCTTGGATGCTGGTTATATGTGGGCTTTGGGCGAAATAATCGATGTAGGTGTCACTACAGGTTTTATTTACGGTTTTGCCGAAACTTTTGACTCCCAATCTATAGTAGCTGATTTACCCAATATGCAATTTGTGCCCCTGGCAGCTTCAGTACGAATATGGCCGTCTAATTCACTTTCCTTTGGAATTGATGCGGGTCAAGCACTGGGAATCAATGAAGGCAATGAAGGCGGACTGTACTATAGACCTATTTTAGGCTATTTAATGAGTGCTTATGCCGAATTGAATTTCTCATATACAACGGTCGATATGGATGATTTCTCATGGAACTCGGTCAATATTGGAATACTGTATACGTTTCCAGCAAAGCGAAGGCTCTAAATAGATAGAGGACCATACAGCAAATAAAATGTCTTTGGGGAAGTACGAGTGCTTCCCTTTTTTTATGCCCAACAATTCGTTATTTTTATCCAATGAAAGCCCATAGTGGGCTTTGAATATTTTTAAGGCCGATTTTTACTGTCAAATGAACATTGGTCGAATAATGATGGTAGTATGAAAATTTTGATTATCAACGGACCAAATTTGAACCTTCTTGGGAAAAGGGAGCCTGAACTTTACGGAAGCAGCACTTTTGAGGAATACTTTGCACAGCTTCAAGCCAAATTCAATGGGGTTGAACTGGAGTATTACCAATCAAATATTGAAGGAGTGCTTATAGATAAAATACAGGAAGTGGGATTTTCATACGACGGTATTGTATTAAATGCGGGGGCCTATACCCATACTTCCATTGGTATAGGTGATGCCATTAGGGCCGTGACAACCCCTGTTGTAGAGGTTCATATTTCCAATACTTTTAATCGTGAGGATTTTAGACATGTTTCCCATATCTCACCAGGGGCCAAAGGGGTGATTCTCGGTTTTGGATTACAGAGCTACGATTTGGCTATTGGTAGTTTTTTGAAGTAAAACATGCACATATAAACAAGATGGAGAACATTCGGCGAAAAGGTCGACTCAATTCGCTACCTTGTCAGCTATAGCTCCCAACTCCCGCCCATCGGGAAATGTCCCCCATCACAGGGCCACACCAAATCCCATGTAGCTATAGGATAAGAGACCTATTGGCCAACATTGCCCTTTTACCACACATCGAGTGAAAAGGCCACCATCTTCGGCTACAAGTTCCCGATAGCGATCGGGATGGCCAAGCTCTATTGTATTTTTTTTGCTTTTTTGTACCTTTCTTACCCAACACTGGAATATCCAGAGCTTAACTAGGTGTAGCCCTGTGTTGGGCTTCAAATAAAAACAAAAAAAATAATTATAATTTTTATGAAAATCCCTAGAAGTGAAATACATAAAGACCTAAGGAGTTCAATCTCCAAGCTAGATAAACGCAAATGGTTACTTTCGAGAAGGTGGGGGTTTCAATTAGGATACTTTCTTACGAGAGTCAAAAAAGGAGGTAAAGTAAAAGGATTGTTTAACAAGGAGCGCTATATTCAGAGTAGACATGGTGGCCCTGATATACGTATAAGGATTTACAAACCAATTCAAACAACTACTAAACTTCCCGTACTATTATATTTACATGGAGGAGGATATGCAATAGGCTGTCCAGAGCAAGTTGCTGAAGAGTTTAAAAAATTTATTGAATTACGCCCATGTATAATTGTTGCACCAGATTATAGGAAATCAATAAAAGCTCCTTACCCAGCAGCTTTTGATGACTGTTACGACACACTTATGTGGGTAAATGAAAATGCAGATTCACTTAATGCGAGAGAAGGTAAAATTATGATAGGTGGCCATAGCGCCGGAGGGGGGTTAACTGCTGCTGTAACCTTAAAAGCCAGGGATACTCAATCTGTAAAAATCGCTTTCCAAATGCCATTTTATCCAATGATTGATGACCGTCAAATTACCAATTCCTCTAAATTTATCACTCCAGTTTGGGATGCTAAATTAAATGCCTCAGGATGGCGGGTTTATCTAAAGGATCTTAAAGAACAAAATATTGACATTCCTACCTATGCCGCTCCCGCAAGAAATGACGACTACCAAAATTTTCCCCCAACGATTACATTAGTTGGAGGTGCCGACCCCATCTACGACGAAACTTGCCAATATGTGGAAGCTCTAAAAAAGTTTAATATTCCTGTCAAGTTTAAAACCTATGAAGGTTGCTTCCATGGATTTGAATTTAATGTTCCAAATTCAGAAATCGCTAAAGGTGCTGTTGATTTCACTTTTGACAGTTATGCTGAATATTATGATAAGTATATTATTGAGAATGGCTAATAATATAGATGCTTTGAAAAAGAAAACGAACGCCCAACAACGAATATAATATATTGTAAGCTAGCGACATATCCGAAATAAGAGGTAATAAAAAAAGATATAGCTAGCGGACTATAAAGACCGAGTTTAACCACAACATACCATAGCCAAAACGAACATAGTCCAATACTTAATCAGATTTAACTTATGAATAAAATTATACTCATAATCATTCTACTTTTTTGTTGGTCCATATCTTATTCCCAAGACACAACAAAACCTCAGGTGCTTATTATCACAACAGGGGGCACAATCGCTAGCAAAACTAATGCTCCATTAATTGAAGGTCATGAACTTATACAAGCAGTCCCTGAACTAAACAATTATGCAAGCGTTGAAGTTGATGAGTTTGTAAACATTGGATCATCAAAGATGACCCCTTCAATTTGGCTCCAACTCGTGAAGCATATCAGGGCTGCCCTAGATTCTAACCCAGAAATTAAGTCCGTAATTATTACCCATGGCACTGACACAATGGAGGAAACAGCATTTTTTATGAACCTAACCCATCAAAGCAAAGTACCAATTGTTCTAGTCGGCTCAATGAGATCATCTAATGAAATCTCTGCTGATGGTCCCGCCAATTTAATCAATGCAGTGCGAGTGGGCATATCTCCCGAAGCAATTGGTAAGGGAGTTTTGGTAGTTATGAATGACAACATCAGTGCGGGAAGGGATTTATTGAAGATGAATAACAGACGAGTCGATGCATTTCCTTCTACTGAGCTAGGATTTATTGGATTTTGTGATCCGGAAAAAGTAACTTTTTATCGTTCCCCTATCAAACTTCACACTGTAGAAAGTGAATTCAATGTTTATGACTTAGATAGTTTGCCTAAAGTTGATATAGTTCAGGATTTTGCTGGATTAGACCCAAAGATTCTTACTTATTTCACATATCGGTCAAACCAAGGATTGGTAATAAGCTCGTTTGCTGGAGGTCGCCTTAGTAATGGTTTTAGTGAGATATACAATTTACCTGCAACTCATAAACCAATTGTAATTTCTTCCAGCATCAAAGGGGGCAGGATAATGGGATTCAATCCTGAAGGAACACCAATTATTATCGCCAATGATTTACCGCCAAACAAGGCAAGGATATTG
>JAGLKG010000489.1 GCA_023141835.1 Maribacter sp.
GTTCTTGCTTTAATTTACGCTCAATGGCTTCCTTTATGGTGGGGGGCAAGGTAACATCTCGAATTAATATTTGATTAAGTTGAATATATTGCTCGTCAACAATCTTGAGGGTTTCTTCATAAATCTCTACCTGTATGGCATCCCTTTTACTGGAATACAATTGTTCAGGTGTATACCTGCCGACAACACTTCTTGCTGCCGATCTAATGGTTGGCAACAAAACCCTTTGGACATAAGCTTCACCTTTTTCTTGATGAAGTTTGCCAAGGAATTCACGTTTGGGTTCAAACCAAGCGGAAGCGTCTAATTTAATTTCCAGTCCGTTGGAGGATAGTACCTGCATTTTTTCAAATACTTCTTGTTGCCTTACTTCATAAACGAACACCTTGTTCCAAGGCGCAACAATATGAAATCCTTCGCCTAACGGTGGTTCATCTGTAACCACACCATCGCCAAACGTTTTATAAAGAACCCCTGCTTCACCAGAACCAATGGTTATTGCCGATTTTGATATTAAAATTACCGCAAGAATCAATATAAAAATTGCGGGTAATGCTATTTTAGGTAATTTGTCCATTTTTGTTTTTGTTTAAATTAATCCGTTATATTTTCTAATAAACCATTCTGCCGAAAGGGCCAATATTATTATGCCCAGCAATATTCTAAAATCGATCAAAGGTACGACATTTTCATTGCTTTTACGCGTAGGTTTAAAATTGTTATTTGCAACTAAACCCTGTATCAGTTTTTGTGTTACGGAAGGGTAATATAACCTACCATTGGTTTGGTCTGCCAGTCTATTTAATTTTTTATAATTACTTGATGAAAATTGCTGTTCAACGTCATAGTCCAAAATAATAAAACTGCCTGACTTTGATACATTTCCCTTTGCAACTTTTACCTTAAAATCATAGGCTCCCGATAGCATATTTCCAAAATCCACTTCGTAATAATTCCCCCTCAAAAGCATGGGCAGCTCTTTGGATGCGTTCGTTTCTTTACTCTTAAGGCTCAAGGAAATACTTGCATTTGGGTCAAAAGAAAAGGTTTCGTCAAAATAAGTAGCTGTAATCTTTGTGTTGTTGTTGCCTTCATAAAAGGGTTTATAGTCCAACACCAAACGGCTTCGTGACCGATCCGTTGAGAGGTATAGTATTATTTTTCCCATGATTGCATCAAAATAATTGAAACTTTGATGTTCACGAAAACTCTGCATGCGCCATTTCCAAATGTTTTCACCAAATAAGATTGCTTCACGCTCTAAACCGTTACCCGCCAAGACCAGTAAAGGTTCATCAATCTCCGTTCCCTTAATTTTTTGTCCTAACAAAATTTCATGGGATTTGTTGATCAATACCTCACCAAGATTGGTTTCCAATGGGGGGTAATTATCTACGTCAAAATTTGATATGTCAAAGAGAGAAAAACCTTGATTGATGGTGGGGATGACTTCTTCGGATTGGTCAAAGCTATTTTTTGTATAACTATTTTGAACATAATTGAGAAAATTCCAATCTGTTTTGGGACCGCTTACTGTAAATGTATTCGACTTGCTTTTCTTTATATAATCATAAATATTTCGAAATGATCCATTGGGCTGATACATTATGAACATGTTGATATCTTGCAGTTCATTTAGATTTACAGATGGTTTGTGAATAGAGACCGAACGTTGTTCGTTACTCTCCAGTGATTTTTTCAAGGTACCTAAATCTGGATGAAGCATATCTGAAATAATGGCAATATTCGTTTTTTCATCAATTACCTCTACCGATACATTTTTACCATTGTTGTTTATATTTTTCTCATTCACCAAAGGCTCCAAATCAATACGTATTTTTTTAAGCCCCACCGAATTGGCTTCCAAAAGAGTGGTAATGATCTTGGTATTGTTGTCTTTGGATAATGTGACACTTTGACTATATACTTTTTTTCCATCAACTGCTATATTAAATTTAGCTCTGATGTCGGCCTCACCTTCGTAGGAAATAAAAGACTCAACTGGAAACTTATTATTTAGAAATGTATATTTGTTGATGTTTACTTGATTAATTTTTAGGTCTTCATAACTAGTGGTATCCCCTAAAACGATAGGATAAATTGGAAATTTCTGACTTCTACCGTAATATTCATAATCTTCTCCAATAGTACTATTACCATCAGTTAAAAGCACAATGGCTCCATTATCATTACCAAATATAGTATTCAACGATTTCAAGGCTTTGGTAATATCTGTGTTCTTATCCGAAAAGGACAAGCTATCCTCAGTACTTAAGTTTCCGCCAAAATGATATTTCTCAATGTTGAATATATTCTTTATATCTCCCGAGGCCCCGATATCATTTATAATAGCTTCTATGTCAATATAAGCTTCATTCTGTTTCATGGACGAGGAGTTATCAATCAATAATAGAAGGTTTGATTTTTCCAATATGAAATCCCTCTTCGTGAATTTCGGATTGATAAGCAATAAAAATACCCCGAACAAGGCTGAAAAACGCAGAAAGGAAAGCCATAATCGGAGCTTTCCTTTGTTTTTTGAGTTATAATAATATAGAAAAAGCACTATTATCATTGCTATTAAAGCGGCCAAGATAATTAATAGTACTGTTGTTGTTTGCATTGCTTTGGTAACTGGTACTCCTAAAAAGTAGACTATAAATTAAGAGTCTGTTTTGAATTCTATCAATTGGTTTTTATGACCTTTTTTCGCATCATTTTATTAAAGTCTCTACAAGTAGCTCTGCTATTATCATCAATTTTGTCTTTAACTACATTAAAAATAATCAATAATTTCGATAGCAATCGGGACCGGTCATAAAATTCAAAACAGGCTCTAAGGCAATTGGGCAGAGAAATCAAATCAATATAAAACATTGATTTGCTTAAACCACTTAAGTAAGCATACCGCCATCAACATTCAGTACCTGCCCGGTAACATATGCCGATAGGTCAGAGGCAAAAAACAAACATGCGTTTGCAATATCCTCAGGAGAACCTCCACGTTTTAATGGAATACCTTCGCGCCAGCTTTGCACCACTTTTTCATCTAATTTACCGGTCATTTCAGTTTCTATGAAGCCAGGTGCAATAGCATTGCAACGAATATTTCTTGAACCTAATTCAAGAGCTACAGATTTCGTAAAACCGATCATGCCCGCTTTAGAAGCCGCGTAGTTGGCCTGTCCGGCATTGCCTTTTACTCCCACCACACTACTCATGTTGATAATAGAGCCCTTACGTTGCTTTAGAAAAGTGCGTTGAACAGCCTTGGTCATATTAAAGACAGATTTTAAATTGGTCTCAATTACCTGATCAAAATCTTCTTCGCGCATGCGCATTAGAAGATTATCTTTGGTAATTCCCGCGTTATTGATCAATACGTCGATACCACCAAAATCTTCCAAGACGTGTGCAACTAATTTTTCTGATTCTTCAAAACTAGCGGCATTACTTTTATAGGCTTTGGCCTTCACGCCTTTAGCACTGAGTTCTTTTTCCAATTCGAGGGCCGGGGTTTCACTAGAACTATAAGTAAAAGCCACATTGGCACCATGTTCAGCAAAAACTTGAGCTATACCCTTGCCAATGCCTCGGCTCGCTCCAGTGATTATCACATTTTTTCCTTCCAAAACTTTCATCAATTTCGTCTTTATCCTGTTGATATGCCAAATATAGGCTATGTTTATTCAATGCTAAAAAAAATCCCGAAAATCCTGAGTTGGACTCAGGTCATGCGGGATTTAAGTTTCATTGTTATTAAAGTGGGGTTTATGGGATTACAATCACCCCATAACTTCTTTAACCTTAATACCTATTTCTGCAGGTGAATCAACAACGTTGATTCCGCATTCTCTCATAATTCTCTTTTTTGCCTGTGCTGTATCATCGCTACCTCCAACAATTGCACCAGCGTGCCCCATGGTTCTTCCTGCAGGAGCAGTTTCACCAGCTATAAAACCAACTATAGGTTTTTTACTTCCGCTCTCTTTATACCATTTAGCAGCATCGGCCTCTAATTGTCCTCCTATTTCACCAATCATGACCACGCATTCGGTTTCCGGGTCATTGATCAGTAATTCAACAGCATCCTTAGTTGTTGTGCCTATAATCGGGTCACCTCCAATGCCAATAGCCGTCGTAATTCCCAATCCTTGGCGAACTACCTGATCCGCAGCTTCATAGGTTAGTGTTCCCGATTTGGAAACAATACCAACGTTTCCTTTTTTGAAGACAAATCCTGGCATAATACCAACTTTCGCCTCCTCAGGGGTAATTACTCCTGGGCAATTGGGTCCGACTAAACGACAATCCTTATCTTTTATATAATCAAAAGTTTTTACCATATCTGCAACGGGAATACCTTCAGTTATAGTAATAATCACTTTGATTCCTGCGCTAGCCGCTTCCATTATGGCATCTGCTGCAAATGCGGGCGGAACAAAAATAATCGTGGTATCCGCTCCTACCTTATCAACAGCCTCCGAAACAGTATTGAAAACGGGTTTCCCCAAGTGCTCTTGACCTCCTTTTCCAGGAGTGACCCCACCAACCACATTGGTGCCATAGTCTATCATTTGTTCTGCATGAAAGGTTCCTTCACTTCCCGTAAAACCTTGTACTATTATTTTGGAGTTTTTATTGACTAGAACACTCATATCAGTTGATTTGTTTTTTGTTGCGCAAAAATATGGGATTACTCATGAATTCTAAAGCAAACCTATAGTTATTCTTCCAATTTTTTTAAGATTGAGGGTATTTTCTTAACATAGGCCAATTGCTTTAGTTTTTCCCTGGATTCTTCAACTGGGGTTCCGAAATAACTTTTCCCCCCTTCTACCGATTTTGTTACCCCGGTCTGCCCCATGATTATTGCCTTTTTCCCAATCGTAATGCCACTGTTGGTACCTACCTGCCCCCAAATAGTCACTTCATCCTCAATTACCACACAACCTGCGATACCCGTCTGCGAGGCGATTAAACATTTTTTTCCAATTACCGTATCATGACCAACATGCACTTGATTGTCTAATTTTGTACCCTTCTTTATAGTAGTATCCCCCGTCACCCCCTTGTCAATTGTACATAAAGAACCAATCTCAACATCATCTTCCAAAACCACTCTTCCACAGGAAATCAATTTGTCAAATCCTTCAGCTCTATTTTTATAATAGAAGGCATCTGAACCCAATATAGAACCTGCATGAATAATTACATTATTACCAATAATGCAATCATCGTAAATAGACACATTGGAATGAATAAGGCTTCCTTCACCTATGGTAACATTGTTTCCTATAAATACGTTGGGCTGCACAATGGTGTTTTTCCCTATAATAGCCGACGATGCAATTGAAGTGTCACTTTTTTTGAACGGTTTGAAAAATTTCGCTATTTTATTGAAATCCCTAAAAGGATCATCAGATATAAGCAATGCCTTTCCCTCGGGACATTCAACGTTCTTATTTATAAGGACAACAGAGGCTTTTGAATTCAAGGCCTTGTTGTAGTACTTTGGATGATCTACAAATACAATTTCCCCTTCTTGTACAATATGGATTTCATTCATGCCCAAAATAAGAAAATCAGGAGAACCAACATAGGAAGATCCAATGAGGGTGGCAATCTGTTCTAGGGTATGTGGATTTGGAAATCTCATAGTTATGTTCGATACTTAATGGGTCATAAAGGTCGAAATGGGCTATTCTTTGACCCGCTCCATATAATTACCTTTCTCCGTATCAACCTTTATCTTATCGCCTTCATTGATAAAAAGAGGCACGTTAACCTTTGCCCCTGTCTCAACAGTTGCCGGTTTTGTGGCGTTGGTTGCAGTATTACCCCGAACACCAGGTTCTGCATGAGTTACTTCCAAAATAACACTAGCAGGCATATCTACTGACAATGGCATACTATCTTCAGTATTGAACAAAATAGTTACGATTTCACCTTCCTTTAACAAATCAGAAGCATCGAGAGAACTTTCCTCTAGTGAAATCTGGTTATAGTCGTCCGTGTTCATAAAATGATACGTTTCTCCTTCTGCATATAGGAACTGATATGAACGGGTCTCTACCCTAACATCTTCGATTTTGTGTCCCGCTGAAAAGGTGTTGTCCAAAACTTTCCCCGTGGTTACACTTTTCAATTTTGTTCTTACAAATGCAGGTCCTTTTCCCGGTTTTACATGTAAAAATTCAATTATCTTATAAATATCATGGTTATACTTTATGCATAAACCCTTTCTAATATCTGATGTAGACGCCATAATTCTTCTAATTAGTACTAAAATATCCTTTCATTATACCTCTTTGGGAGTCCCTAATAAATTGAAGGATTTCATCTCTTTCTGGACTTGCTTCCATTTCGGCCTCAATAATTTGAACGGCCTGGGTATTGTTATAATTTTTTTGGTAAAGTATTCTATATATATTTTGGATTTCCCGGATTTTATCGGAAGTATAGCCCCTTCTTCTAAGTCCTACGGAATTTATACCAACGTAGGACAGAGGCTCTCTTGCTGCTTTTACATAGGGTGGAACGTCTTTTCGAACCAAAGACCCACCAGTAACAAATGCATGCCTGCCTATGGCAACAAATTGATGTACCGCTACCAAACCAGCAAGAATTACATTGTCTCCTATAGTCACATGTCCGGCTAATGTAGAGTTGTTTGAAAATATACAGTTGTTTCCAACAAGACAATCATGGGCAATATGGCAATAGGCCATAATCAGACAATTTTTACCAATGACCGTTTTCATTCTGTCCGATGTTCCTTTGTGAATGGTTGCACATTCTCGAATGGTCGTATTATTGCCTATGGTTACGGTTGTTTCCTCGCCATCATATTTTAAGTCCTGTGGAGGAGCAGAAATCACGGCTCCCGGAAATATATTGCAATTTTTGCCTATTCTGGCTCCTTCCATAATAGTAACACTGGAGCCGATCCAAGTTCCATCTCCAATGGTCACATTATTGTGTATGGTGGTAAAAGGTTCTACCACAACATTTTTTGCAATTTTAGCCCCGGGATGTATATAGGCCAATGGTTGGTTCATATTATTTTCTTTTTATGATTTGGGCCATTAATTCTGCCTCACATACCAATTTTCCGTTGGCATAGGCATACGCTTGCATATGACATATGCCCCTTCTAATAGGAGTAATTAAACTACAATCGAAAATTAAAGTGTCACCGGGTAAGACATTTTGTCTAAATTTCACCTTATCGATTTTCATAAATATGGTCAAGTAATTTTCAGGGTCCGGAACAGTACTTAGCACTAATATTCCTCCGGTTTGCGCCATGGCTTCTATCTGTAGTACTCCTGGCATAACTGGTGCCCCTGGAAAGTGACCCACAAAAAAGGGTTCGTTCATGGTTACGTTTTTCATCCCAACTACATGGTCCTCTGAAAGCTCCAGTATTCTATCTATTAGAAGAAAAGGAGGCCTATGTGGCAACATTTCCATAATCTGATGAATATCCATCAAAGGCGGCTTGTTCAAATCATATTTCGGAACTTTGTTCCGCTTTTCGGATTTAATTATTTGGGCCAATTTCTTAGCAAACTGGGTATTCACAAAATGCCCTGGTTTATTAGCAATAATCTTGCCCCTAATCCTTGTTCCTATCAATGCCACATCTCCAATAACATCCAACAACTTATGTCTGGCAGCCTCATTGGGTTGATGTAAGGTGAGGTTGTCCAATATGCCATTGGGCTTTACGGATAATTTTTCTTTTTTAAAAGCTTTTAACAGCTTTTTCATTGTTGTTTCAGAAATCTCCTTGTCCACATATATTATGGCGTTGTTTAAGTCTCCACCCTGAATTAGGCCATTTTCCAATAGCATTTCTAGTTCGTGTAAAAAACTAAACGTTCTGGCATTGGCTATTTCCTTTTTGAAATCAGAAATTTTTTCCAAAGTTGCATTCTGTGTCCCTAAAACTTTGGTGCCAAAATCTACCATAGTGGTTACTTGGTACTGATCTGATGGAATAATAGTGATTTCACTACCCGTAGCTTCATCTTTATACGAAATAACTTCCTTTACAATGAACTCTTCCCTATCCTTATTTTGTTCTAGAATACCAGCTTGTTCCAATGCGTCTACAAAAAACTTGGCAGAACCGTCCATAATAGGGAGCTCTGGAGCATCCAGTTCTATTAAGATATTGTCTATCTCCAAGCCTACCAAAGCTGCCAAAACATGCTCGGAAGTTTGTATTTTCACTCCTTTGTTTTCCAAATTGGTACCCCGCTGAGTATTTATAACATAATTGGAATTAGCCTCAATAACAGGGGTGCCTTCCAAATCAACACGTTTAAATGCGTATCCGTGGTTTTCCGGAGCGGGCAAAAATTTTAAGGTTACGTGCTCACCTGTATGTAAACCTACCCCGGTGAGTGTAATTTCTTCCTTAATGGTTCTTTGTTTTTTATTTATTTCTTCCACCGTTAATCTTTTTTTTCCAGTTCGTCAATTCTATTCATAATTTTCGGTAAATTTTTAAAGTGTACATAGGATTTATTGTAATCCCCATAATTTAAAGCGGGAGACCCTTGTAACACTTCATCATCTTTTACATTTCTTCCTATACCAGATTGGGCTTGTATTTTCACATTATGACCGATGGTAATATGGCCTACAATACCTACTTGCCCACCTATCATACATCTTTTTCCTATTTTCGTTGATCCAGCAATACCAGTTTGCGCTGCAATTACCGTATGTTCACCTATTTCAACATTATGTGCAATCTGTATTTGATTGTCCAATTTAACCCCTCTCCTCAAAATAGTGGAACCTAGGGTTGCTCTATCAATTGTAGTGCCGGCCCCAACTTCTACATTGTCCTCCAATATTACATTACCGGTCTGCGGTATTTTGTTGAATTCACGATTTTTGTTAGGTGTATAACCAAAACCATCGGCTCCAATAATCGCCCCACTATGCACAATACAATTTTTGCCTATAAGCGTTTCAGAATAGATTTTGGCACCAGCAAAAATAATTACATTGTCGCCGATTTTTACATTATCCCCTATATATACATTGGGATAAATTTTTACATTATCCCCAATTTTGACATTATTGCCCAAATAAGAAAATGCACCCAAATAAAAACTTTCACCATAAATGGCATCATTTGAAGTAAAAACAGGAGACTCTATTCCTACCTTATTATTTTTCACATGATTATAGTATTCAAGTAATTTTGAAAATGATTCATAGGCGTCATCCACCTTGATCATCGTCGTTTTTATATCTTGTTCAGGAACAAAATCCTTGTTAACAATGGTGACAGAAGCTCTGGTAGTATATATAAATGACGTGTATTTCGGGTTGGCCAGGAAAGTAAGTGACCCTATTTCCCCTTCTTCAATTTTAGCAAGTTTATGAACTGTAATCTCGGGATTCCCTTCGACTTCCCCCTCTAAAATACCTGCAATTTGACCTGCTGTAAATACCATGGGCACAAAAGTAAGAAAAATTGTTAAACAGAATCTTTGGGGTAACAGATATAATATTTGGTTACTGTTTTGGAAAGTGCCTTTAGGTTTAGTTGGTCAGAAGCCTTTGCCACATCCTTTAATTGACCATTCTTTTTGAGAATATTAATGTTCTGTTTTTCATGGTTATAGGCTCTATTCTCAATTTTTCCGGAAAAAACGAAATAGGCTGTTTCTTCTTTGGTAAGCCTTTGTAGCATTTTATAATTTTCAATAAATTGGTCAACTCTTTTGGTTGCAATAGGCTTGTTTTTCAATTTGATGGTTAGAAGCTTTCGGTTAACTATCATCTGACATAAGTGGGAAAGCACAAAATCATCATGATCTTGCCAATTTTTGATTGCAGCTAAAATATCGATGTCATCAAGTTTCGAGAACGTATCCAAGATAGCGGGAGTAAAATCATTCTTGCTGATTCTGTTTTTCATAAAAAACAAAAGATTGGCACTACATGGTAAAACCTCTCCTTTGCCCAAAAGCTCTTTCGCACGTTTTAATATTCGAATCAACAGCTGCTCTGCTACAAGTCCTGTCTTATGCAAATACACCTGCCAATACATAAAACGTCTTGCCATTAGGAACTTTTCAACCGAATAAATACCTTTTTCCTCAACCACTAACTCATTGTCAACTACATTAAGCATGGTAATCAAACGGTCCGCATTAATTCCACCTTCGGCTACCCCCGTATAAAAACTGTCCCTTTTGAGATAGTCTAACCGATCCATATCCAATTGACTCGAAACCAACTGATTCAAAAACTTCTTTGGGCATATGCCTTGAAAGATTTCAATGGCAAGCGTTAAACTTCCGTTAAACCTGGTATTGAGTTCTTGCATGAAAAGCAACGAAATATACTCGTGAGAAATATCCTCAACGATACTATTTTCCATAGCATGGGAAAAAGGACCGTGGCCTATATCGTGCAAAAGAATGGCTATCAAGAGGCCTTCTTCTTCCTCTTTGGTTATTTCAACCTCCTTAAAACGAAGCACTTGTATGGCTTGTTGCATTAAATGCATGCTACCCAACGCATGGTGAAACCGCGTATGATGGGCACCAGGGTATACCAAATAGGATAACCCCATTTGTGAAATTCTTCGTAAACGCTGAAAATAAGGATCGGCAATCAGGTTAAAAATTAGGGTACTGGGAATTCTAATAAATCCGTAAATTGGATCATTGAAAATCTTAAGCTTGTTTGATTTTATCAAAATGGCCTTTTTAAAAATAAAAATCAAAGTTATGCAATTGAAATGAGACCCCGGCTACACTGCGGGGCTAGTCCAGCTTCGTATTCCATTCGCGTCTTGCAGACTTTATTAAATACATTTTCACTACAATGAACAAAATAACAATCCTATGGGTCGATGACGAAATCGATTTGCTAAAACCCCACATTCTTTTTTTAGAAGGAAAGGATTATGAGATCGTTACCTGTAAAAGTGGGCAAGAAGCGCTTGAAGAGATTGGCAAAACGGCAGTAGATATAATATTCCTAGATGAAAATATGCCTGGTATTTCGGGATTGGAAACCTTAAATGAAATCAAAATTATTGATTCTTCCATTCCCGTGGTGATGATCACAAAGAGTGAGGAAGAGTTGATAATGGAAGAGGCCATTGGCTCAAAAATCGCTGACTATCTTATTAAACCGGTAAATCCCAACCAGATATTACTGTCCCTTAAAAAGAACCTCGACCATTCGCGATTGGTTTCCGAGCGGACCACTGCCAATTATCAGCAAGAATTCAGGAAAATTGCCATGGACTTGTCCATGGTCAATTCGTATCAGGAGTGGATAGATTTATACAAAAAATTGATTTATTGGGAACTTAGACTCGAGGATATTGAAGACCGTAGTATGTTTGAGATTTTAGAATCCCAAAAGATTGAGGCGAATAACCAATTTGGTAAATTTATTGAAAAAAATTATGAAGATTGGTTTTGTGGACATGACGGGCCTGTTTTATCCCATACCCTTTTTAAGGAATGGGTAAAACCAGAGCTTAAACAAACTCCTACCCTTCTGGTAGTCATAGACAATTTGCGATATGATCAATGGTTTGCCTTTGAAAAATCGGTCGGCGCATTTTATAAAAAAACAAAAGAAGATTCCTATTTCAGTATTCTACCCACGGCTACACAATATGCTAGAAATGCCATTTTTTCAGGGCTGATGCCCATGGATATGGAAAAAAAGTATCCCAATTGGTGGAAAAATGACACTGATGAAGGTGGCAAGAACCTATTCGAGGATAAATTTTTGGGAGAACAGCTAAAAAGATTGGGGTTGGACCTTACATGGGAGTATCATAAAATAAGCAGTTTAAAACAAGGTAAATACCTCTCCCAGAACTTCAAATCGCAGAAAGATAATGACCTTACCGTAATCGTATACAATTTTGTGGACATGCTTTCCCATTCCAAGACCGAGATGGAAGTGATAAAAGAATTGGCCTCCAACGACAAAGCCTATAGGTCCCTTACCCAGAGTTGGTTTAAAAATTCACCATTGCTTGAAATCATACAGCAGGCCCAGGATATGGGATTAAAATTGATTATCACAACGGATCATGGTACCATAAATGTAAAACAACCTTCAAAGGTAATCGGAGATAAGGAAACAAGTCTTAACCTTAGGTATAAAACAGGTCGAAGTTTAAGTTATGAGCAAAAAGATGTGTTTGAGGCCAGGAATCCTGCGCACATTCACTTACCCAGTATCAATATGAGCAGTTCCTTTATTTTTGCCAAAAATGACTTGTTTTTTGCATATCCCAACAATTACAACCATTATGTGAATTACTATCGGAATACATACCAGCACGGAGGAGTGTCTTTGGAAGAGATGATTATTCCTTTTGTGGTGTTGGAGCCTAAGTGAGAGCTTTTCATTCCAAATAAGTTATATCTTTTCGCTTCGAAAGTTCATAATGTTCGTGTATTATATCGACCTTGGAGACGAACTCCTTATAAATATCATTTTGCAATCGACTATTTACCCTGTCAAAGCTCAGAAAGGATTGCCATTTTCGAATAAGTAGCCCTCTCTTTATCCGATTCACCTTGTTAGCACCGTTGGGGTTCAGGGCATCGATCAATATGGACCTTCTAAAAACCTCCATTTTACGAGCGAAAGGGTTTCTACTGCTATTGCCGCCCCTTTGGCCTCGGTCATGGTACATTATGGAATTTGGCACGATGCCGACTTCAAAACCGTGATAACGTATTCGGTCCAAATAATTATTATCCTCACCATAATGGTCGAACAATGGATCAAAGCCTCCTACTATTTCAACACACTCTCTTGAAAGAAGCCATGCAGCTGCATTTACAAAACCAATTGGATAA
>JAGLKG010000049.1 GCA_023141835.1 Maribacter sp.
GGTGTGGCCATTGCGGTTTCTATTGGAGGTGCAGGTGCAACCTTTTGGATGATAGTTGCAGGGTTGCTTGGAATGGCTTCGAAATTTGTGGAATGCACTTTAGGGGTAAAATATAGGGATATTGCAGATGATGGTACGGTTTATGGCGGCCCAATGTACTATTTAAGCAAAGGGCTTAAACTGAAAGGATTGGGAGGTTTAGGGAAAGTACTGGCTGTATTGTTTGCGGTATTTGTAATTGGAGGTTCTTTTGGTGGAGGTAATATGTTCCAAGTAAATCAGGCTTTCCAATTGGTGGAAAATATTACGGGGGGTGAACAATCTTTCCTTTACAATAAAGGCTGGCTATTTGGAATTGTGATGGCAATTTTTGTTGGTATTGTGATTATTGGTGGTATAAAAAAGATTGCAAAAGTTACCGATAAAATAGTGCCTTTTATGGTCGTAATATATGTTGGGGCCTCATTATTTGTGCTAGTAGCCAAGTATGACATGATAGGTGATGCTTTTATGCAAATTATCAATGGTGCTTTTAGTCCAACAGGTATTGCAGGAGGTGCTGTCGGGGTTTTGGTTCAAGGGTTTAGGCGAGCAGCATTCTCTAATGAGGCAGGAGTTGGTTCTGCATCTATTGCCCACTCTGCGGTAAAAACTAAATATCCTGCTTCTGAAGGAATGGTAGCACTATTGGAACCTTTTATCGATACGGTAGTGGTATGTACCATGACTGCTCTGGTCTTGATTATTACAGGAAACGTTACCGCTGAAAATGCAGCATTAAACGATGCCCAAGCAATTTTGCTTACTTCAGGGGCATTTGAATCTGTCATATCTTGGTTTCCATATGTTTTGACCATTGCCGTGATACTTTTTGCATTCAGTACCATGATTTCTTGGTCGTATTATGGTTTTCAAGGATGGGCCTATTTATTTGGTAGAACTAAGAGAACAGAGTATACCTATAAAATACTATTTTGCATTTTTGTGGTTATAGGAGCAGCAGCCAGCCTTGGGTCCGTGATTGGTTTTTCGGACGCCATGATTTTTGCAATGATGGTTCCGAATATGGTTGGCTTGGTTCTTCTTGCTCCAAAAGTCAAGGATGAATTGAAGAAGTATCTTCAAGCAATCAAATCCGTAGGTAAATAGTGTATAATTGAAAACAAATAAATCCCACTTTAAGTTTAGTAAACAGGAACAACGTGGGATTTTCTTTTTACTTCTTATAATTGTTTCCGTTCAGTTGGTGTTCTTGATTGCAAAGAATTCTAAAAGTCATCCTATAGAAGATAGTGTGACAATTGATACCGAGTTACAAAATCAAATCGATTCATTAAAACAAGAAGCCTTAAAAAAAGATTCGGTTAAAAATTACCCATTTAATCCAAATTTCATTACGGATTATAAGGGTTATATTCTTGGGATGTCATTGAATGAAATTGATAGATTACATACCTTTAGGGCACAAGACAAATTTGTGAATTCTGCAAAAGAATTCCAAAGAATCACTCAAGTTTCTGATTCGCTTCTACAAATTATTTCGCCTAGCTTTAAGTTCCCGGAATGGACACAAAGAGCGAATAGACCAATTGCAAAAGGAAACGACATCAGAGGAAGGCCAGCAAACCATGAAGCACAAGTAAAAAGTGAAATCAAGGATTTAAACCTTGTAACCGCAAAAGAATTGAAATCGGTGAACGGCATTGGTGATAAACTATCTCAAAGAATAATAAAATTCAGGGACAGGCTTGGGGGATTTTTGGTCGATGAGCAATTGAATGATGTGTATGGCCTACGACCTGAAGTAGTCCAAAAGACCCTAAAGAAGTTCAAAGTCCTAAAAAAACCAAATCTAGATAAGATCAACATTAATAAAGCAACGGCCCAGGAAATTGCTAAGCTCATTTATATTAAATACAGTGTTGCAGATCAGATAGTTCGGTATAGGGAGATAAACGGGGTATTTTCAACGTTTGAAGAATTAACGAAAATTGAAGATTTCCCTATAGACAAGATCAATAGAATTAAATTATATTTGACCCTGTAAAAATTGCTAGATGATCACGGAAACAAAATTAACTTTAGGTTTTGATTACTCAGAGACGCAGGAACATGTTGCGACCGCAGCTAAGAAGTTTGCTGAACAATATATAAGACCTTATGTAATGGAATGGGATGAATCCCAGACCTTTCCAGTTGAGCTTTTTAAGAAAGCTGGCGAAATGGGTTTTATGGGGGTGTTAGTTCCAGAGGAATACGGCGGTTCGGGACTTGGCTATCATGAATACATAGCTATAATTGAAGAGATTTCCAAAGTTGATCCAGCCATTGGCCTTTCTGTTGCCGCGCATAACTCGCTTTGTACAAATCATATTCTATCCTTTGGTAATGAAGATCAAAAGCAAAGATGGGTTACTAAATTGGCAACTGGTGAATGGATTGGTGCATGGGGGCTTACTGAGCACAATACGGGTTCCGATGCTGGGGGAATGAGTACTACAGCAGTCAAAGACGGTGAAGATTGGGTGTTGAATGGAGCAAAGAACTTCATAACTCATGGTATAAGCGGGGACATAGCAGTAGTGATTGTCAGAACAGGTAAGAAAGGTGATAGTCGTGGGATGACGGCTTTTGCGATAGAAAAAGGCACACCTGGTTTTACAAGTGGTAAAAAAGAAAATAAACTGGGGATGCGTGCCAGTGAAACGGCAGAGTTGATTTTTAACAATTGTAGAATTTCCGATGCCAACCGGCTTGGAGATATAGGCGATGGTTTCATACAATCCATGAAGGTGCTTGATGGCGGGAGAATCTCTATCGGTGCCCTGTCATTGGGTGTGTCAAAAGGAGCGTATGAAGCGGCATTGAAATACTCAAAGGAAAGAGTGCAATTCGGAAAACCCATAAGTCAATTTCAAGGTATATCTTTTAAATTGGCAGATATGGCCACCGAGATTGAAGCCTCGGAATTATTATTGCATAAGGCTGCTTTTCTAAAAAATGAAGGTCGGGAAATGACTAAATTAGGGGCCATGAGTAAGATGTTTGCCTCGGAAGTCTGTGTGAAAGTGGCGAACGAAGCTGTTCAAATACATGGTGGTTATGGATACACCAAGGATTTTCCGGTTGAGAAGTTTTATAGAGATTCTAAACTTTGTACCATTGGAGAAGGTACAACAGAAATACAAAAAGTGGTCATTGCAAAAAATATTTTAAAATAGTTGTGGACTATTCCATTAATTCATTTTATATTTGCACCCCCTAATAACTAAAGAAAGGAGGTTGTAGCCCATGTTAATAATACCGATTAAAGAAGGAGAAAACATAGATAGAGCTTTAAAGCGTTTCAAGCGAAAGTTCGATAAGACTGGTACAATGCGTCAATTGCGTAAACGTCAGCAATTCACAAAACCTTCAGTGACAAGAAGAGCTCAAGTGCAAAAAGCACAATATATTCAAGGTTTAAGAGATAAAGAGGAAATCTAGAAACCCAGAAACAATTGATAAATAATACAGACCCATCAGGTTTTTAAAACCTGATGGGTCTTTTTTGTTTATTCCTGTGACAACTTTAGTAACTTTGTCATATGTCGGTGCCATCTTTTATCTCTTATTTACTCTTGGAAAAAAATTACTCCAAGCATACAGCAAAGGCGTATGAAAAGGACCTTAAATCCTTTGCTCTTTTTTGTGAAAAGGAATGTGGTATTGGAGGTATTGATGAAATTGAGTACACGATTATCCGAAGTTGGATTGTGGCATTGGTCAATTCCAATATTTCAAATAGAACTGTAAATCGAAAAATCTCCTCCTTAAAGGCGTATTATAGATTTCTACAACGAATAGGTAGTATAGTGAATAACCCCTTGTCCAAGCACAAAGCACTTAAGACATCAAAGAAAATAGAGGTTCCATTTTCTGAGGTTGAAATGCAAAGGATCTTATCCCAGATTCCATTCGAAAATGATTTTGAAGGTAGGCGTGATAAATTGATTATTGAATTATTGTATGCAACAGGTATTCGTAGGTCAGAATTGATAAATCTTGAGGTCAAGGATGTCGACTTTTCGAATAAGTCATTGAAGGTATTGGGTAAAAGGAATAAAGAACGAATAATTCCCCTTCTGGCTTCGACATTGGAACTTTTTCGATTGTATTTTTTAAGAAGAAATGACCTTTTTGAAATAATCGACAACGAGTTTGTTTTCTTGGCCAAGTCGGGTAATAAAATATATGAAACCCTTGTTTATAGAATAATAAATGGGTATTTTAGTAAGGTGTCCTCAAAGGTTAAAAGGAGTCCACATATATTGCGACATACCTTTGCCACACATTTGCTCAATAAAGGTGCGGATTTGAACTCTGTTAAAGAATTGTTGGGCCATTCAAGTTTGGCTTCAACCCAGATTTATACACATAATAGTATTGCCGAACTTAAAAAAGTACATGCGTCGGCCCATCCTAGGGGCAAAGAAATGTAAGGTCAAATTACATCGTTTAACATTTTAAAATTTAATCTATGAAAGTAAACGCTCAATCAGTTAATTTCAATGCAGACGGAAAATTAATAGATTTTGTCCAAAACAGGTTGGATAAATTGGAAACTTTTTATGACAGGGTCATAAGCTCAGATGTGTATTTAAAAGTTGAAAATACGAGCTCAAAAGAAAATAAGATTGTAGAGATAAAACTAAATATTCCCAAAGATAAGTTCGTGGTAAAAAAACAATGTAAATCGTTTGAAGAGGCCGTAGATTCAGCATGTAGTTCATTGGAAAGAAAGCTTAAAAAAATTAAAGAAAAGCAACGTGTTAAAGCGTGATGAAAATTTTGATAAAATTGTTTTGTTTAAACAAATAAATATATACATTTGCAGTCCGTTAGAAATAGCGGACTTTTTTATGCGTAAAAGAGTGGTGAAAGGCCGATGTAGCTCAGCTGGCTAGAGCAGCTGATTTGTAATCAGC
>JAGLKG010000490.1 GCA_023141835.1 Maribacter sp.
ATTTCCCGACCGTTAGAACATATATCAATGACTTTGTTGGAAAATATTTAGACAACTACCTTCATAAGAACCCTGACACCGCCGAGAAGTTACAGCGTAAGATTATGATGGCCGAAAAGGAGCGCAAAGAACTTTCGGGTATTCGTAAGCTGGCAAGGGACCGGGCCAAGAAGGCAAGTTTACACAATAAGAAGTTACGGGATTGCCGGGTACATTTAGGTGATATGAAAAACGATCGACGGTTAGAGAGTACGCTTTTCATTACAGAAGGCGATTCTGCTTCGGGTTCAATTACCAAGTCAAGGGACGTAAATACCCAGGCAGTATTCAGTTTACGGGGTAAACCTTTGAATTCTTATGGAATGTCCAAAAAGATAGTTTATGAGAACGAAGAATTCAACTTACTACAAGCGGCATTGAATATTGAAGAGTCAATGGAGGACTTACGGTATAACAATATTGTAATTGCTACTGATGCCGATGTAGATGGGATGCATATCAGACTATTGCTCATTACTTTTTTCCTTCAGTTTTTTCCAGAATTGATAAAAGAAAATCATCTCTATATCCTACAGACTCCATTATTTAGGGTGCGAAACAAAAAGGAGACCATTTATTGTTATAGTGAAGATGAACGAAGGGCTGCCTTACATAAATTGACGGGCAAACCGGAAATTACAAGATTCAAAGGGTTAGGGGAGATTTCACCAGATGAGTTTAAATACTTTATTGGGGAAGACATTCGATTAGAACCTGTAATGCTCGACAAGGCCATGTCCATCGAAAATTTGCTGCAATTTTATATGGGAAAGAATACGCCCGACCGTCAAAAATTTATAATAAACAACCTTAAAGTTGAAATTGACCTCGTAGAGGAAAACCAATTGTAAACCAATATAATACGATTCTTTCTTTATGGAAGAGAATGAAGAACTGAACAAAGCACATAACGAAAATACAGAGGCTTCCCACGATACCTTGACCAAGGTGACGGGAATGTACAAAGATTGGTTTTTAGACTATGCTTCATATGTGATTTTAGAGCGTGCAGTACCGGCAATTGAAGACGGTTTTAAGCCTGTGCAGCGAAGAATCATGCATTCCTTGAAGGATTTGGATGATGGACGGTACAACAAAGTGGCCAATGTAGTTGGGCATACTATGCAGTATCATCCTCATGGCGATGCGAGTATTGCGGATGCCATGGTACAAATCGGCCAAAAAGACCTATTGATCGATACTCAAGGTAACTGGGGCAATATACTAACGGGAGATAGGGCAGCGGCATCTCGATATATAGAGGCCCGACTGTCCAAATTTGCTTTGGAGGTAGTGTTTAGTCCAAAGATTACCGAATGGCAGCTTTCCTATGATGGGCGTAAAAAAGAACCCGTAAACCTGCCTGTAAAATTTCCATTGCTTTTGGCACAGGGGGCTGAGGGTATCGCTGTTGGACTTTCAACCAAAGTATTACCTCACAATTTTAAGGAGTTGATCGATGCCTCCATTAAGCATTTGAGAGGGCAGGGTTTTAAGTTATTCCCTGATTTTCCTACCGCAGGCATTATTGATATAAGTAACTACAACGAAGGCATACGAGGTGGTAAAGTACGGGTGAGGGCCAGAATGTCCCAGAAGAACAAGAATACTCTGGTTATTAGCGAGATACCCTATGCAACCAATACTTCTTCTTTAATAGATTCAATCTTAAAGGCCAATGATAAAGGGAAGATTAAAATCAAGAAAATTGAGGACAATACAGCAGCGGAGGTAGAAATCCTTGTGCACTTGCCAAATGGTATTTCCCCGGACAAGACTATCGATGCGCTGTATGCATTCACTTCGTGTGAATCGTCCATTTCTCCTTTGGGATGTATTATCGAGAACAATAAACCCTTGTTTATAGGAGTTTCGGAAATGCTAAGGCAATCCACTGATTTAACTGTGGAGTTATTGAAGGCTGAATTGGAAATTCAATTGCTGGAGCTTGAGGAGCAATGGCATTTTGCATCCTTGGAACGGATTTTCATTGAAAATCGGATTTATCGAGACATCGAGGAAGAAGAAACATGGAAAGGTGTGATTTTGGCTATCAATAAAGGGCTAAAACCTTTTAGCAAGCATTTGAAACGAGCCGTTACCGAGGAGGATATTGTACGACTGACCGAAATCCGTATAAAACGTATTTCAAAGTTTGATTTGGATAAGGCACAACAGCATCTAGATAATCTAGAAGAAAAAATAGCTGAGGTAAAAAATCATCTAGAACATCTAATAGAATTTGCCATTGATTATTTCAAGAATCTTAAAACCAAGTACGGTAAGGGCAGGGAACGCAAATCTGAAATTCGGATTTTTGATGATATCGAAGCGACCAAGGTAGTTATTAGAAATACCAAGCTTTATGTAAATAGAGAAGAAGGTTTTGTGGGTACCTCACTGCGCCGCGATGAATATGTGACCGACTGTAGTGATATCGACGACATCATAGTCTTCACAAAGGAAGGCAAAGCTATAGTTACCAAAGTAGATACCAAAACGTTTGTTGGGAAGAACATCATTCATGTAGCTGTGTTCAAGAAAAAAGATAAGCGAACCACCTACAACATGATTTATAAGGATGGCAAAGGTGGTCCTACGTATATAAAAAGATTCAATATTACCGGTGTCACCAGAGACAAGGTGTACGATTTGACCACGGGTAAGCCGGGCTCGACAGCCTTTTACTTTTCTGAAAATCCTAACGGTGAGGCCGAGGTTGTGACGGTCAATTTACGTCAGGTTAGTGGAATAAAAAAGTTGAAATGGGATGTTGACTTCGCTGATGTATTGATAAAAGGCAGGGCATCTAAGGGGAATATAGTTACTAAATATACTGTTAAGCGCATTGAGCTTAAAGAAAAAGGGGTTTCTACGCTTAAGCCAAGGAAAATATGGTTTGATGACGTTGTGCGTCGTTTGAATATCGATGGTCGCGGAGAGCTTTTGGGCGAGTTTAGAGGCGATGACCTGTTGTTGACCGTAAATCAAAAAGGAATAGCCAA
>JAGLKG010000491.1 GCA_023141835.1 Maribacter sp.
TTAAGTCAAGGGTCGTGTAGTCTCCATAGATCTTATGCTTTATAAATTCCGAATGGCTGGGTGGAAGTGCTCCATCGTAATCGGTAAATCTTGCCCACATATCCCAATCATGAGCAGCTACAAGCTTTCCATCGGAGGTCTCAATAATGTCTAATTCAAAAAGGCGAAATCCCTTTTTGTAATTTTGATCCATGGCATCTTTGGAATTAGTCGATTTAATTCCGTTCACTTCACCGCCGGCATGTGCAATATATCTATTACTATGAGGTTCGAACTCATACCTCACCTTTGGGAAATAGATTTGGTTGTCAGATACATTTGTGGGAATACGCAGCGCTATGGAGGTAGAAGTGTCATTTATATCTTCATGGGTATTACCATCAAAATTGTACATTATGTAAGCTTGTCTACCTTTAAGGGTGCTTAGTTGGGAAAAACCCATTTTAGCCAACTTTTCAGACTGTTTCAACAAACTACTGGCTGCGGAATCATGGGCTAGTATAGCGAAGACCGCATTGTTTTTTTGCATTCGCCACAAAATCTCAACCATCTTCGCAGATGCTTCTTCGCTTAAATACGTGTCGAAGGTGGCATATTCAAATTTTTTGGCTGTATTGAAATGTATGATGGTGAGTCCCCTTTCTATATACTCTGTTTGTCCCGCAATTGTAAAATCACTTCTTTTTTTTGCATTGAAACTGTTACTGTTCAAGACTATTTTAGGCATATCGATTCTACTATCATCAATTGTATGTGCTTTCGTTTGAGCCACAGTGGCGTGGATAAATCCTATATGCAGAACAGCGCATAAGAGCCCTAGGACCCAGATTTTCCCTAAAAGTATTTTTGTGTTTTTCATTTTTGACTTTACTATGGGCGAATGAATGGTAATTCGTCTATTCAAGCCCTATTTGTTTAGTAATCAACGATATTATAAACATCTTATTGTAAAGAAAACTGGAATGGTCTGCCCGCCATAAAATTCCTTGAAATTCACTTAATTCAAAATTAGGCTTGGCGCAAAGGCACAAAACTTGGAAAATCTCCAAAAACCGCCAATAGAAAGGATTCGGGGTTCTAGAGCAGGAGGGGTGAACCATTAAATAGTGCTTTCCTATTAGGTTCGCTAAAAGAATAGGTTTCTACGGTTCACTAAAATAGTTACCAGCAAGATTAAGGACTTTTACAACATATTTTTAAGGTTACACCACAATTTATTGTGTTACCCTGTCGTTATTAATATGTTTATAACATGAATTTTGAATCCCAAATCAATATTTAACCTAATCCCAAACACAATGCTTTACGATACCTACGGAGAGGAATACCTATCATTCCTTCAAGATTTAAACGAAATATTAAGCTTAAATGAATTGGTTGAATTGGATTATATGTAGTCCCGTTCATATTTATTATTTAAAACCCCCGAATTATGGCAAATCAGAACCCAGACAATGTAGCCTACTTGAATTTTATTGAAGATTTGAATGAGATTCTAGTGGATTTTAATATTAGCAAACTAAGTTTTTCTTAGTAATTGGTCAAAATTACATTGATAAAAAAGAGCCCTGACTATATATAGTCAGGGCTCTTTTTTATTACATAAGAATACAGTTTATCCCAAATACGTCTTCAGTAACTTGCTTCGTGAGTTATGGCGTAATTTTCGAATCGCTTTTTCCCGAATCTGTCGTACCCGTTCCCTGGTAAGGTCAAAGGTCTGCCCAATTTCGGCCAATGTCATGGATTGTTGATCCCCAATACCATAATAAAGCTTGACAACATCAGCCTCTCTGGGGGATAAGGTTTCGAGTGCTCGATTGATTTCGGTATTCAAAGACTGTTGTAACAATAAATTATCGGGCTTGGGAGATTCACCGGATCGTAAAACGTCATAGAGATTTGAATCCTCTCCCTCTCTAAGGGGAGCATCCATAGAAACATGTCTTCCAGAGTTCTTCAGGGATTGCTTTACCTCGGAAACCGTCATTTCCAGTTCTTTGGCAATTTCCTCTGCTGAAGGCGGGCGTTCATGGGCTTGTTCCAGGTAGGAAAAGGTCTTTTTTATTTTATTGATCGCACCAATTTTGTTGAGGGGTAAACGAACAACCCTGGATTGTTCGGCCAATGCCTGTAAAATAGATTGTCTTATCCACCAAACGGCGTAAGAGATAAATTTGAACCCACGGGTTTCATCAAATCGTTTTGCGGCCTTGACCAACCCTAGATTCCCTTCGTTGATCAAATCAGGTAGTTTTAAACCCTGATTCTGATATTGTTTGGCCACCGATACTACAAATCTTAAATTGGCAGTTGTCAATTTTTCGAGGGCAATTTGATCCCCAGCACGTATGCGCTGTGCCAATTCTACCTCTTCATGTGCGCTTATTAATTCAATTTTACTGATATCCTGCAAGTACTTGTCCAAAGATTTAGACTCTCTATTGGTTACCTGCTTGATGATCTTAAGCTGCCTCATATATATAATTAGTGTTTATAGGTTGTACATTCTACAAGAGTTCATAATACATTATTATTGTGTCTTTTCCAAAGGATACATCGATTCTTATACATATTTTATAAGCATTTCTAGATTTACTCTCAAAGGCTTTAAATTTTTCCTCTGGCAAAGTGTATTTTTGAATGCAAA
>JAGLKG010000492.1 GCA_023141835.1 Maribacter sp.
GGCTGAATTGTATAGCCTTTATAAATAAGGCCTTTATCATAGATTTGTTTCAAAAGCCACCAAACGGATTCCATATATTTGGACTTATAGGTGATATAAGGGTCATCCATATCTACCCAATACCCTATTCTGTCGGTCATTTCATTCCAGGCATCGGTATAACGCATCACGGCCTTTTTACAAGCTGCATTATACTCCTCAACTGAAATTTTTACTCCAATGTCTTCTTTGGTAATGCCCAATTCCTTCTCAACTCCCAATTCAATGGGCAAACCATGGGTATCCCAGCCAGCTTTACGCTTAACCTGATAACCTTTCATGGTCTTATAGCGAGGAAAAATATCCTTTATGGTACGTGCCATAACATGATGAATCCCAGGCATTCCATTTGCTGAAGGCGGACCTTCGTAGAATACATAGCTAGGATTGCCCTCTCTGGTTGAAACACTTTTTTCAAAAATATTATGTTCTTTCCAAAATTTGAGCTCGTCCTTAGCCACCTTGGGTAAATCCAATCCCTTGTATTCCTCAAACCTCATCCTATCTCTGATATTGCTTTAAATTAAAGCTGCAAAATTATAAATTTAGATCGAATAATTTCCATATTATACCAAATGAAATTCAGGGAGTTAGGTCAGAAAACACCAAATGTTAAAATAAAGCGTCTAAATAATACGGTTGCACGTAAATCATATGTTAAAATGAAATAAACACTAAAACCAAAACGTAATGAAAAAAGTGATTTTAAGTACAATTTTGACGGTTGCCATAGGCGTATCATTCGTATCGTGTAGAGAAACTGTCGAAAAAGCCAAAGAAACCACAGAGCAAGCTGATGAAGCTCTAAGTAATTCCGCCAAAACGGCCAGTGAAGCCATAGATGATGCTGGCGAGAAGATTGACAACGTAATGGAAACCGCTGGTGAGGCTATTGAGAAAACCAAAGAAGCTGGGGATGAAGTCAGAGACGCTGCCGAGGATGCAGCCAACAAAATAAAAGAGGCAGTGAAAAACTAATTCTTCCTTTACATTCAAAAAGGCTCGACCATCAGTATGGCCGGGCCTTTTTGTTTAAAATCCATACCCAACTCCCAAAATTAGATTGGAGCCCGGAGCTGAAATCCCAGATGAATACGTTCTATACAGCTGATTTGTTATATTCTCGAAACTGAGTGTTACCTTGATGGCATTTGATATACTATATTGAGAACGCAAATTCAAGGTATACCACGATGGCGAGTACGGCAAACCGTTTGAATCACTGGCATAGATGTAATCTTTGTTTTTCTCAGACGTCGCCAGGTCTTGATTTGCAATTTCCCCATTATAATTCAAGAACAGGTCTGTTTTAAAGCTCTGATTTTTCCAAACCAAATGCACATCCCCAAAAGTAGGGGCAACATGTCTTGCAGGCGAATCCGTGCCATCTGCTTCTTCTTCTACACCTTCGGTCAATGTAAGGTTTGCTGACAGCAATAGATTATCTGTCAAAAACGCCTCCAAACCGAACTCAAAACCATATACATAGGCCTTGGCCGCATTTTGAACGGCTTGTACATTGCTCAATACCCCATTGTATATAATCTGGGACTCCCCATTGAACAGATAGTCCCTTCTTACAAGGGCATCTACCAAGTAGGTGTAAAAGGCGGCACCTTTAAATACCAATTTATCGTTATAGTTTTTTTGAATTCCCAGCTCTATATTATATGCATATTCGGGTTCCAAATTAGGATTGGGCACTACAACGGAGCCAGGTTCGGAATCAAAAATCTTTCCGACATCGTCTATATTTGGAGCCCTAAATCCGGTTGATCCATTAAATGTAATTTGAAGATTTTCCCTTGGAAACCAACTAAAACCTAAACTTCCTGTAAGAGCTCCAGTACTTAAATCGGCTTCATCAAAAGGGAATGGGTAAAAGGCTTTGTCGAATAGGGCATCAATCCAAACATGGCTATACCTTAAGCCTGAAAGTAGCGCGAAGTTCGGTTTTGCCTTATATTCCCCATTAAGATATCCTGCAATTGTTTGCCATGACGAACCGTCTGGATAACGTGATGCCGAATTAATTTGAACATCTGTAGTAGCATCTTTTTGAATTCCAAGGGAATTTACCCTGTTAAAAATATACTCCCCCCCATAGTACAATCTCAAATCCCCTATTTTTTTGTTTTCAAAATCAACATTGGTAGAAATGGCATCCACCATTTCTTTTGTTGAATATAAAATAGGGTCTTGAAAACCTCTTTCCTTCCTGCTTTCCTCAAAATGCTGATATGCTGCCGTAATTTTTAGACCATCATAGAACTTTCCTTTTCCCTTTTTGTTTACTTGTGCATTCCCCATAAACCATTTCTGAGGGCCGTAGTACCATTCAGCTGAGCGAAGACCTCCATCAGATGAAGGTCTTATGAGCCTATCATATCGTGGATAATCCGAAGTCTCCGAGTAGTAGATTCCCAAGTTAAAGTCCCAATTATTGTTTGGCTTATGTATGATCTTCTGCATCAGATTAATTTGGTCATAGCCTGTTGAAATCTGTTTTCTCGGGTTATTATTTTCGACCAACACATCAATACCGTTAATGGTACTCACATATTCATTTCTTAAATAAGAATCAGGCCCGTAAGAACCCATTTTAAGATCATTAAAGCTGTTGTAGGTAGCACTTGTCAAAAAAGCCCATTTCTTTTTTCCGAGATTAAAATCAAAATGAATCGTGTTTTCAGAGTTTGCAGATGCAAACCTATAGTTGACATCTCCAGAAAGTGATAAACTTTCAATCGCGGCCAATGATGGGTTTTTGGTATAAAAGTTCATTACGCCACCTAGGGCATCACTCCCATAAATAACTGATCCAGGACCAAAAATAACTTCGGTACTTCTAATCGTGAATGGATCAATCGAAATTATATTTTGAATATTGCCTCCTCTAAAAATAGCATTGTTCATACGAACACCATCAACGGTCAAAAGCAATCTATTGGTCGCAAAACCCCTAATCATAGGACTCCCTCCTCCCATTTGACTTTTCTGGACAAATACCTTACCACTGTTCTGAAGTAAATCTGCAGAGGTTTGCGGGTTTGTAAAAGCAATGGAGCGTGCGTTTAAGGATACTATTTTATTCGGAATGTCTTTTTTTTGCTGTTCCCATTTTGATATGGACATCACAACTTCATCCAACTGTTCCGGTCGAAGGATCAGTAGTGCTTTTGCTCCATTTCTTAAAACTTGTGATAGGGACGTTTTATAGATTTCATAGCTGATATGTTTTAAGGTAATACGCTCATTTTTACTAAAAATGGAGAGGTCGCACTTGCCATTAAAATCAGTAATAGTTGTTTTTGTTCTATCGTTATTAAATACCGCAACATTTACAATAGGTTCTTTAGAATCAAAATCCAAGATGGTCATCTCCTGTGCTGAAACAGTAGCGAAAAACATGAAAACAACGCTAAAAACTATCTTGTTCATACTAACTGAAGACTTCATTTAAAATAGCAAGTGACCTGGGTTTTCTAAATCCGTGCAAATGTAATTCAAAATAAAGAACGATTGATTTTAAAAGCTCTCGCCTATTGGTTTTCTTCATCTTGATTGTATGTATAGCATCAAAATTTATGCCCAAAAACCTTTTAAAGAAACTTAAATTTTCCCCGGATAAATTGGGATTGAGCGATGGAGTTGTAGTGAATTTCCCCTCCAACAAATCAAAGTAATCTGTCGGCATGTTGGTAGTATCCGGATAAAACCCAAGATATTTGGTCAAATCCATCAAAAAGTAAATATGAAAATTAGTGACATCCGTATTGGTGTCTAACCATTGTAACGCTGCTTCCAAAAAACAAAACAATCCTTCGTTGCTTTCTTCCTCTTGAATACTATTCGATAGCATTTCGGCTAAGAACAAAGTAATTGCATTTTTGGCGATATTGGTCTGCAAACTTTGGTAATGATAGGATACACTTACTTCACGTATGCTTTCCAGTGTACCTTTGTTCTTATGGTTGGCCACCATCTCCAATTGTGTCAAGGGCTGAAAATAAGCTGCCTTAAGCTTTCCTTTTTTAGAAGTCAAGACTCCCTTTAACAGATATGATTTTAGACCGTCTGTAGCAGTAAAAGCCTTAACAATCAAACTTGAATCACCATATTTTAGGGAAGAAAGTACAATGGCCTTTGTAGTTACTTGCATTGGATAGTGAAAGTTTATCGCAAAGATAAGAGTTTGGAACGGAGTTGGAAGTTGAAAAAAAGAGACCTGTCAGGTTCTTAAAACCTGACAGGTCTAGTTAAGTATGTATAATTGTTCCATCGGACCAAAAACCATTTTCATATTCGTATTTACAATTAATCCATTTGAAAAGAAAATCGGTGATTGCAGTTTTATACTATAGAGAATAAACAGCTCCTGAATTGATTGATTTTAAATATAAGGAAAAAGTAGTTCGGATTACTCAAAAGAACTTAAGAGCTTCCAAACCTCTTAAGTGTAATTATAATGAACTTTCGAATCGTCTTCCAAGACCGCCACCCCTTATTTCTAAATATTAGTAATCATTATTTCTGCTCAAATTTTAATCTGACTCTTCAAAATATGGCATGAAAGACCCGACAGGTCTAGTTTCATACCTTAAATTACGCCCTGGGCCAACATGGCATCTGCAACCTTTACGAAACCTGCTATGTTCGCTCCTTTTACATAGTTACAATATCCGTCATCTTCCTTTCCAAATTCGATACAGGAATCATGAATATCGGCCATTATTCCTTTTAATCTTTCATCAACTTCCTCTCGAGTCCAACTAATTCTCAATGAATTTTGAGACATTTCCAATCCGGAGGTTGCAACACCACCCGCATTTGAAGCCTTTCCTGGTGCAAATAAAATCTTGGCATCATGAAAAGCATGGATTGCATCTGCTGTTGAAGGCATATTTGCCCCCTCTGCAACACATGTACATCCATTTTTAATCAATTCCCTGGCATGTTCAAGGTTCAGTTCGTTCTGTGTGGCACAGGGCAAGGCAATATCACATTTTATGCCCCATGGTCTGTCTCCTTTATGAAAGGTAGCAGAAGGGTATTTATCTTTGTATTCTGAAATACGGCCGCGCCTGTTATTCTTTAAATCCATTATAAAGGCCAATTTCTCATTATCAATACCGTCTTTGTCATGAATATATCCTCCAGAATCTGACATGGCAACAACCTTACCTCCCAGCTGGATAACCTTTTCCGCCGCAAATTGCGCTACATTACCCGATCCTGAAATGACCAGGATTTTACCTTTTATATCTTCATTTTTTGTCTTCAACATATCTTGGGCAAAATATACGGTGCCATAGCCTGTTGCTTCTGGACGGATTTTAGAGCCTCCCCAAGAAAGTCCTTTTCCTGTGAGTACGCCCGTGAACTCGTTCCTTATTCTTTTGTACATTCCAAAAAGGAAACCTATTTCCCTGGCACCTACACCTATGTCCCCCGCAGGTACATCAGTATTGGGTCCAATATGTCTATTTAATTCCAACATGAAAGCATGGCAAAAACGCATTACCTCATCATGGGATTTGCCTTTTGGGTCAAAATCAGAACCCCCTTTTCCACCGCCCATTGGCAAGGTGGTCAGGCTATTTTTAAAGACTTGCTCAAATGCCAAGAACTTAAGAATACTGGCATTTACAGAAGGATGGAACCGCAATCCTCCTTTGTAGGGGCCGATAGCTGAATTCATCTGGATTCTATATCCCCTATTTACATGTATTTCACCAACATCATCTACCCAGGCGACCCTAAACGATATAAATCTTTCTGGTTCAACCATTCTTAACAGAATGTTCTTGCCACTATAAATCTCATTATTTATGATATACGGAATTACTGTTTCCGCTACCTCTTGTACTGCTTGAATAAACTCCGGTTGATGACCATTTCGGTCAATAACCTCATCCATGAATGCTTTGATTTTTGCCTCCATATCAAATTAGTTATTTATTGAATTTAAAATATATCGGCAAAAATATATTATTTCAATAATTAAAAGTCTGTTTTTTTAAAAATTCAGCAATAAAATTATACTAGGGAAATATTTGTCGTTGCGAATTAACCTATGGCCTGTTCCAAATCAGAGATTAAATCAAGCTCGTCCTCAATACCAACACTTAGTCGTATCAAAGCGTCAACGACTCCACTTTTTTCCCGTTCTTCCTTGGGAATACTAGCATGTGTCATACTAGCCGGATGGCCTGCAAGACTTTCTACCCCACCTAAAGATTCCGCCAATGTAAAAACCTGAAGTTTTTCAACAATCTTGATGGCATCATCATAACTGGCCCCTTTGGTAATAAAAGAAATCATTCCTCCATAACCATTCATCTGCTCTTTTGCGATGTCATGATTTGGGTGGTTCTCAAATCCTGGCCAATACACCTTTTCGATTTTAGGATGATTGGATAGGTAATTGGCAATCGCCATCCCATTTTCACAGTGTCGTTGCATTCGAACATGAAGGGTCTTAATACCGCGTAGTACTAAAAAACTATCCATAGGCCCGCAAACGGCTCCACTTGCATTTTGTATAAAGTAAAGTTGATTGGCCAACACTTCATCTTTTACTACCAAGGCACCCAAAATAACATCGCTATGGCCACCAAGATATTTTGTGGCAGAATGCATAACAATGTCAGCGCCCAAATTCAATGGCTGTTGCAAGTATGGCGTAGCAAAAGTATTGTCTACGGCAAGAAGAACATTATGGCGGACAGCTAGCTTCGATACCGCTTTAATATCGATGATGTTCATCATTGGGTTGGTCGGCGTCTCTACCCAGATCAACTTTGTTTTGTTATTGATATGTTCCTCAATCTTATGGGCATCCTGCATTCCAATAAAATGAAAGATAATCCCGTATTTTTCAAAAATCTGTTTAAAAAGACGATAACTTCCTCCGTAGAGATCGTTGGTCGAAACGACCTCATCGCCCGGGCTCAGTAATTTTATTACAGCATCCATGGCGGCCAACCCGCTTGCAAAAGCCAATCCGTGTGTCCCATTTTCAATACTGGCCAAGGCATTCTCCAATGCGGTACGCGTAGGGTTGGCGCTTCGAGAATATTCAAAACCCTTATGTCCACCAGGCGTATTTTGCGCATACGTCGAGGTTTGATATATAGGAGGCATTACGGCACCATAGGCCTTATCCGGTTGTTGACCTCCATGTATTGTTTTACTATTGAATTTTAGATTTTTTGAACCCATGTGCGAGAATTATCATTACAAATGTATTGTTATCTTTTGGGGATTACAATGAAGCTGTAATTTAGCAACATCAAAACACAAAGCTTATATGAAACCCCCAATATGCCTTCTACTTTGCTTTTTGTTGCTCGTTGGTTGCAATGGAGAGCATAAACTTACTTTTGAATCTATCACCTATTCTGAAAAAGAGTGCCCAGGATGCCCCAAAGTACATATCGAAGTTCCAAAGGCACTTGAACGTACCCATCTTTCAAATACAATAAATACAGTTTTGGAGGAAGAACTTATTGCCCTATTGGTCTTTGATGATGATATCGAAGCTTCCTCAATTTCAGAGGCTGTTCAATCTTTTAAGAACGGATTTGAGGAATTGAAGAAACTATATCCCGACGAAACCACAGAATGGGAGGCCAAAATTGATGGTGAAGTAACTTTCGAGGACAAGAACATATTGACCATAGCCCTTAAATCATACCTGTTTACTGGAGGGGCACACGGTTATAGCACCAAAAGGTTCCTGAATTTTGATAAACGCAAAGGAAAAGAGTTTGAAAATCGAGAACTTTTCAAGGACTCAGATCATTTTGAGCATTTTGCTGAGGCAAAATTTCGAATTCAAGAGGGGATACCCCAAGACAACCCTATCAATAGTACTGGATTTATGTTTGAAGAAGATAAATTTCATTTGCCTGAAAACATAGGGTTTACCGATAACGGTTTGATGCTCCTTTACAACCAATATGAAGTAGCGTCATATGCTGATGGCATTATAGAATTGACCTTACCCTATATTGAAGTTAAAAACTACCTTTCCCGAAAAATGAAGCCTCAAGGTTATTGATTCTTCACTAGCGTTTTTTGTAGTGATAGAATGGCCCCTAAATGCAACCCTTCGTGAAACAGATTGAACGCTATGGCATCCTCAACATCTCTTAAGGTCACATTGGCACTGGTGGTATATTCGTTGAAATTATTAAAAATCCCTTTTTCATAGTCCTCTTGGGTCCATTCAATCGTGGAAAACAAAAAAGCTTTGATACTGTCCAATTCTTCGTCGGTGGCGGTTCCGTCCGGGACAGTGCCCTTCTTGAATTTTTCAATCAAATTACTGGGAACCTTCATCTTTTGTCCGCTCAAGTTATAAACAAGTAATTGTTGCGTAACCACAACATGGGCGATATTCCACCAAATATTATTGCGATATCCTTCCGGAATCTTCAACAACTGTTCTTTTGGGGTACTGGTCAAAAATTTATAAAGTATTTTTCGATTCTGAAGGGTAATATTGAATAGTTTTTCCAAGATACGTGCTTTTAGGTGGGGTCAAAAATAGAACATTCCACCGGAATTGAGTTTCTTTGCAATCATAATTTGAACTATAAATCCCTGTTCCTTTATGCGAAAAATAGATTTTAACAACAAGATTTTTTCGCTAATAGATAATTCAGAAAACGGAAAAGTCAGTTCGGAAACCGTATTCAAATATAGCCAGGAAGGAAATTTGGTTACAGCGGATTATTACGGTGGAAACGTTATCTATGGAAAAATAATTGCCCAATTAAGGGATAATCAGCTTCATATGCTGTATCAGTGCCTAACTACCGATAATGAACTAAAAGCCGGAAAGGCTATTGCCCTGATACGCTTCAATGAAAACGATAAGATCGTACTAAAATTAAATTGGGAATGGCTTGATGGCAATCAAGAAAATGGAGTTTCAGAATATGTTGAAAATTAAAATACCGTAGAACTGGTTTCAATGGCTATCAAATGACTGACTGGTTCACGACAATGACAAACCAAAACTGATGAAAAAAATATACCACCTAAGTACCTGCGACACTTGTAAGCGGATTTTGAATGCTTTGAAACCGCTAGACGATTTTCAATTACAGGATATTAAAACCGAATCGATTACACCTCCACAGCTTGAGGAGATGAAAAATCTGTCTGGTAGCTATGAAGCCTTGTTCAGCAAACGTGCCCGACTCTACAAAGAAAGAAGGTTAGCCTCCCAAACACTTTCCGAGGATGATTATAAAGATTTGATTTTGGAACACTATACCTTTCTCAAGCGCCCCGTTATTCTATTCAATTCCGAAATATTTGTGGGCAATAGTAAAAAAACAATTGCCATGGCAAAAGAAAACATTCACTCTTGAGCAAACGTACCCTTGCCATTTTAGCCGCTATTGGTGCCACGGGCATTTATGGATTAAACCATACTATTGCCAAAGGCCCAATGCCCGATTATGTAGGCCCTTATGGTTTCGTAATGCTCAGGGTCATTGGTGCTGCAACATTATTCTGGATTATTTCAATTTTTGGACCCAAGGAAAAAATTGATAAAAAAGACTATCTAAGAATGGGCGTATGCGCTGTTTTTGGAATGGGAGTGAACATGATGGTATTCTTTAAGGGGTTATCCCTTTCAACACCTATAAACAGTGCGGTTCTGGTGACTACTACCCCGATTATCGTCTTGATTATGTCTGCACTTTTAATCAAGGAAAAAATAACCCAAAGAAAAGTACTGGGCATATTCATTGGGCTTATCGGGGCATTGGGTTTAATCCTTTTCGGAAATGAAATACGACAGGATGCCCCTAATATTCCAATGGGCAATTTTCTAATACTTATGAATTCGGTCTTCTACGGCACCTATTTAATCTTGGCTAAAATCCTGATTTCAAAATACCATCCCTTTACGTTTATGAAATGGTTGTTTTCTTTGGGAATATTGATTTGCCTTCCCATTGGTTACGAGCAGTTATCTGAAATTCAGTGGAGTCATTTGCCTTTTGACATTATTTGGCGTATTGCCTATGTAATCGTGGGAACCACATTTTGTACTTATCTCTTCAATATTTTTGCCTTGACCCAATTAAAAGCGTCCACTTTAAGTGCCTTTGTCTATGTACAACCCCTTATTGGTATTGCCTTTGCCATAGCGGTAGGCAAGGACACCCTAACCACCCTTAAACTAATTGCGGCGATATTGGTATTGGTAGGAGTTTATTTAGCCAGTAGAAAGCCTAAGCCAGATCTTTAGGTCTTTTCGCAAATTTACGGGTATCTTCCTTTGTCAATATGCGGAACCCTTCTGGTTTTTCAAGGTGTGCAAAGCGCTTTAACAATTCATCCGGAAGCCCGATCAACTGTCTTGTTTCCAGGCCTATCCATGCACCCATCATTTCACAATGGCCCACATTTTTCCCATTGCTGTCATAGAAATTGTGATGAAACTCAAAAAACCTTCCGTCTTCGCTCATTCCCATCACCTCGACAGAAACTTTTATGGGGTTTCCAAGAAAGACCTCTTTAAAATAATACATATGCTCATAGAAAACTACAGGGCCTATCTTGTTCTCTACCATTACCTTCCGATCAAAACCAAGTTCGATCAAAAAGGACATTCGGGTATGGCCCATAAAATTTATATAGGCCGAATTGGCCAAATGCCTATTGGCATCAATATCGCTCCAACGAACTTCAAATTTTTTAAAAAACATCTTAATTATGGATTATTTTATTATGCATGCATAATAATCACAAAAATACCATAGTTTTGGAAAACTAAAGATAACCATCTGGTTAATTACTGTTTTTAAAACACAAAAGTTGAGATATGAGCACTAAAGCATCTTTCATCAAAGACCTCACCCTGCCAGCCATAGCTGCACCGATGTTCCTAATATCTGGACCAAAACTCGTCATTGAATGCTGTAAAAATGGCATCGTAGGCACCTTTCCTGCCCTTAACCAGCGAAGCAGTGAAGGGTTTGAAGAATGGTTGATTGAAATAAAAACAAGTCTGGAGACTTTTGAAAATGAAACGGGTAAAAAGGTGGCTCCTTATGGGGTGAACCTCATCGTGCACCCGACCAACCCTCGTTTAGAAGCCGATATTAAACTCTGCGTTAAACACAAAGTCCCTTTGATCATTACATCCTTAGGAGCCGTTTCACAGGTAGTTGATGCCATCCATAGTTATGGTGGATTGGTATTTCATGATGTAATCAAAAAACGACATGCAAAAAAAGCAGCCGGCGCAGGTGTAGACGGACTCATCTTGGTAGCAGCTGGGGCAGGTGGCCACGCAGGAACCATAAACCCCATGACCTTGGTAGCCGAAATCAAAAAGTTCTACGATAAAACAATCCTTCTATCTGGCTGTATAAGTACTGGCAGGGATATTGCTTCGGCCTTGCAGATGGGAGCCGATCTGGCCTATATGGGAACACGCTTCATCAACGTTGATGAAAGTAAGGCTTCAGACGGATATAAAAAGATGATCATTGAATCAGAAGCAAGCGATATCGTCTATACCGCGTCAATTTCAGGGGTGCATGCGAATTTTCTTGGAGCGAGCCTTATAGCGGCTGGCATCACTGAGGAAGATTTGAAAAAAGACACTAAAATAGACTTCGGAAAGGAAATGGATACCGAGGTCAAAGCCTGGAAAACCATATGGTCTGCCGGACAAGGGGTGACTACCATAGAAAACAGTGTGCCCGTTTCGGAATTGGTAAATACACTTAAATCAGAATTTAAATCAGCCATAGAGGAACAAATCAAACTTTTGGAAACCTATCCGAAGTAGTTGTGTATATTTAATGTCATTTAAATAATTCGCCACTATGTATATCAAAAGAAATATTAGCTGGAATATTATCTTTAAATACGCTTGGAGAAATGTGATTTTTTTCACTCTCTGGGCCGCTTTTATCTTTTCCCTATACTACTTTTTAAATTGGAGATTTCTTGATCTGCCATTTGAACCTCTCGGTGTCATTGGTATTGCAGTGTCCTTTTACATAGGTTTTAAAAACGCCCAGAGTTACGATCGCTTTTGGGAAGGCCGTAAAATATGGGGAGGCATTATCAACTCTTCCAGAACATGGGCCAATAACGTCCTGAGTTTTGTAGTAAATGACAAAGATGCGCAGCGAATACTCATCTATCGGCATTTGGCATGGATCACCGCCCTACGCGTACAATTACGGCAACCCAGTAGTTTTTCCATTACAGAAAATAGATCTGTCGAAAAAATGTTTGACCGGCATGGAGAGCGCAACCCTGTTTGCTCCAGGTTGGACGCCTTTCTGGATCCTGAGGAAGATGCCGATTTAGAGAACAGGAAGAACGTGGCCACTCACTTAATCAAGAATCAAGGGCAACACCTTAAAAAATTGTTGCAAGAAGAGAAGATTACCGAATTCGACAAACAGGTTTTCCATAACAATCTAGAGGAACTCTATAATCTGCAGGGCAAATGCGAGCGAATCAAAAACACGCCTTTTCCCAGGCAATATGCCTATTTCAGTACTATTTTCACTTGGATATTTGTTTTACTCTTACCCTTTGGTCTGCTTTCGATTTTTGAGGCAGAAATCAATGAATTACGATCGGTGCTCCACCAAGAATTGTTTCTTGCCCTTATGATTCCTTTTTCGGTGCTGATATCCTGGATTTTTATTACCATGGAAAAAATAGGGAGTAATAGCGAAGACCCCTTTGAAGGTCGAATAAACGATGTCCCCATGACAGCCTTGTGCCGGACCATCGAAATTGACCTAAGGGATATGTTGGATGAGGGGAATCTACCTTCAAAAGTAGAACCCAAGGACAACATCTTATACTAATGCCCATAGTTTCATCGAACTATAATCCCCCATTGCTATTCAGAAATAGTCATTTTTCAACCGTTTACTCGGGATTGGTCAGAAAGGTCAATGGCGTACATCAAAAACGTGAACGAATACATTTATCTGACGGAGATTTTCTTGACTTGGATTGGAGTTATGCACATAAACCAACCGATCAAGCTGTTATATTGTTGCATGGCTTGGAAGGCAACGCCCAGCGTGCCTATATTACAGGAAGTGCGAAACAATTAAATAACCATGGATATGCGGTTTGTGCTATTAACTTTAGGAGTTGTAGCGGAGAAACCAATACATTATTTCGTTCCTATCATTCCGGAGCCTCAGAGGATTTAGACGCTGTTATTTCACATATTCTTGCTTCAAAAAAGTACAATCAAATCTTTCTGAAAGGATTTAGTCTTGGAGGCAATTTGGTATTGAAATATTTAGGAGAGGGCAGAATTATTCCCAAAGAAATAAAGGGAGCATTAGCCGTTTCCGTTCCTTGTAATTTGCATAGCTCCCTAAAGCAATTGTTACAACCAATAAACTATTTGTATGCCAAACGCTTTAGGAACCATCTCAAAACAAAGATGAGGGAAAAACAGCACTTGTTTCCTTCTAAAATAACGAATCAGGATATTAAGGACGTAAAGACCCTAAAGGATTTTGATGATATTTATACCAGTAGGGCCCATGGTTTTAAGGATGCCTTGGATTATTACAAAAAGTGCAGCTCTTTGCAGTTCCTCCCCCATATTAAAGTGCCTAGTTTGATCATTAATGCCCTAAATGACACTTTTTTGGGAACGGAATGTTACCCTTATAGAGAAGCTATCGAAAACAAATCTCTATACTTGGAAACCCCTAAATATGGAGGTCACGTGGGTTTTTACGGTACTCAAAATATAACGTATACCGAAAAAAGAGTGATAAAGTTCCTGAATGAAGTGTAACGG
>JAGLKG010000493.1 GCA_023141835.1 Maribacter sp.
TTGACTTGATAAGCCGACAACACCAATGAATGCGTCTGGGAAATAAGCCTTTACCCAGTCCTTCAATTTTATTTAATGTGACCCAAAGCCACTTCAAGGTCATTGATGAGATCTTCAACATGTTCCAATCCCACAGAAATTCTAATATCCCCAAGGGAAATCCCCATGTTCTTGAACTGTTTTTCATCCAACTCCTTTAAGTAACTTATGGCTGGGGCATATACTAAACTTTCGTGCCCTCCCCAACTCACACCTATCTGAAAAATTTTCAAACCATTAACGAAACTTTTAATTTCTTCAATAGCATCGGTTTTAAGTTTAAAAGACATAAGACCGGTATAGCCTTTCATTTGCTTTTGCCCCAACTCGTATTGGGGAAAACTCTTCAAACCAGGATATTGGATCGAACTGATTTTTGAGTGTTTTTCCAAGAATTTTGCAACAGCCATCCCATTCGCCTGATGCTTTTCAATTCTCATAGATAAAGTTCTTAGGCTACGCAATAGTAACCATGCCTCCATAGGGGCAGTCTTTGCCCCCAATAATTCATATTCATGATGAAAGATATCATCAACCTCCACTTGATTTCCGATAACCACTCCTCCTACTAAATCACTATGTCCACCCAAATACTTTGTAAAAGAATGTATTTCCAAATCAATCCCCATTTCCAGCGGCTTCTGAAAAATGGGAGTCGCCCAGGTATTATCAATCATGGTCTTAATTCCCCGAGACTTGGCCAATTTGGCAACTGCGCTAATGTCCTGCAAGCTAAACACCGCTGTTGAAGGGCTTTCCAAATAAATAAGCTTTGTGTTTTCTTGAATAGCAGCTTCAAAATCCTCTATGCATTCCCCAGACACAAAAGTGGTTTCTATATTCATCTTCTTGGCCAAATAATTCTTGAGCAAACTACTGGCAGGTCCATAGAGGTTCTTAATGGCAATAACATGGTCGTTGGGGCTTAGAAAATGCAGGCATGAGGCAGTTATGGCTGCCATCCCCGAAGGAAACAATTGAGCTCTTTCCCCTCCGGCCATTAACGCAATCTTCTCTTCTACCATTTTTACTGTGGGATTTTTTCCCCTGGAATATATATAATGATTGACCCTATCATCAAATGCCTCATCTATAGCTTCCCAATCCTTAAAGGCAAATAATGAATTTTGGAAAATTGGAGGTACAATAGCACCATGATAGGCCCCTCTTTCCTCGGCATAATGCATTAACTGTGTTTCCAGTTTTGATTTTTTATTCATACGTAATGAAATTAGTAGATCTTTAAATATTTTTCTTTTTATAAAAGCACCCGATTCCCAATAGGGCAAGCGTGGGCGCAACTACAATATTAATTAAGGAAAGTAATTGCCAATGCCAATAATCTTCATAGGCCACACCCAAAGTGGCAACCATAAACAATGATGTTGCATGCCAAGGTATAATACTTTCTATCATAGTACCATAATCTTCAATAGACCTGGAAAGCACTTTCCTTGATATCTTGAATTTATCGTAACGATGTTTAAAGGCATCCCCTACTATAAAACTTGTGGCACTTTGATTCGAGGTCATAGAATTTGTAAACGCTGTTGAGGCCATGGAGGACAGGATTACGGCAGATTTAGTCTTCGTAAAGGAAAATACCCTATTCACTATTCTGGGCATGGCATTTGTAACATCCAAGCTTCCAATAAAGGTCAGGGCCATTAGGCTAAACACTATGACTTCGTTCAGTTCAAAAAGTCCGCCTCTATTAAAAAGAGTATTCAATTGTTCGGGGATGTCTATGACCCAAGTAGCCATTTCGGTGTTGAACCCACTTTTCAAAGTTGTCATAATACCGTTGATTCCAAAATCCTGAAAGAAAAGCGTCAACAAGCAAGAAACAACAGAAGAAGCCAATAAAGTAGGGAGCGTGGCCATTCTCTTTAAAGAACCGTAAAGGACTATCAGTGGTGGTATCAAAAGAAAAATATTCAATCTGAACATAGACTCAATTGATACCAGCGTATCTGAAATTTGGGAATTGGTCATTTCATTGGCGACAGGAGGAAAAATAAACCCTAGAACAAAAAATGCAATCGATGCGATAATCGCCGAAGGTATCGTCGTATACATCATTGATCGTATATGCTCATACAGCCCAACATCAACGGCTAAAGCTGCAAGATTAGTCGTGTCAGATAATGGGGACATTTTGTCCCCAAAATAGGCCCCTCCAATAATGGCACCTGCCGTGATGCCCAAATGGGCATTTACCGAGGCCGCCACCCCAATTATAACCGTACCTATAGTTCCTACCGAACCCCAAGACGTACCCGTTAATGTAGAGAATATGATAGGAATTATAAAAGCCAAAATGTATATATAATCCGGGTTGATTAGTTTTATCCCATAATAAATCAACATGGGTATGGTACCACTAACAATCCAGGTTCCTATTATAATCCCGATAGCAAACAAAATCAGTATTGCAGGAAATCCTTTAGCCAGTTTTTTTACAATTGCTTTTTGAATGATTTCCCATTTAAAACCGATAGCCAATAAATGAGCCGATGAAAATACAGTGGCCAATAAGAAAACGATTTCCAACGGAAAAGCCGGTTGTCCAAAAACCCGTGGTTGTAATATAAGACCGTAAACGATTAATGAAAGTAAAAAAAGAACAGGAAGTACTAAATGAATAAATGATACTTGGTTTTCATTGTCTTTATTCATTTGAAGCTATTTGGAATAGAAAATTACTTTTAATGTGTTGCAGTAAATATAGGAAAGGTAATGAGAGCCTATTTCGTGAAATTAAGTGGTCTATGTTTGGAATCAATATTTCAATATAGAATCGCTATATTAATGTCATTTATACCCCAAATGCATATATTGACCAGTTGTAAAAAGTACTCGAAGTTAATTTTTACGTAACTGTTCCGTCAATAAACTATCTTTCTCTTTCTTAAGTTCAACAAGCTCGTCTACATATTCATTAGGTACTGCAATAGACAAAACATAATGGGCAATTTTCCAATGGCCATTTACTTTTTTGAGTACCCCAGAACCACGGCAAAGCTTCATTTGAGTATCCAAAAGCTCATCGAACCAAGCAAAGTCATTGGTCTCATTTACATAAATATTGCGCTCCACAGCTGTGAAACTCCAGGCCCTACCCTTATCAAAGTAGGGTTTTGAAAACTCCCTAAAAGCCCGGTTTTGCCAATTCTCTGTGGCATCTGTACCTAGGAAGACCCCATCTTGGGTCATTACCCCAAAATAATCCTCAAAATTGGCTTCAGATGCTGCTTTATGCCAAGCATCAAGCACATTGTCGATTTCAATTTCATTTTTAGGGCGAATCTCCTGCGCCCCAAGGTTGAGTGAAAATAAAACGGTAAGTAACAAATAACACCCTTTATTCATCTAAAAGGAGTTTTGAATCAAACGTGTTATTTACAATCACATTGAATTGTTTTCTGAGGGTATTATAGGCATTGATCATTTCTAGTACCGATTCTTGGGGGTTTAAACGATAGATCAAATCTCCCTTTACCTTTAAAACATATGTTTTAAAGACTTTTTGTCTACTTTTTATTTGGGGGTTATCAAATTCTATGGGATATTCAGAGTCTTCAAGCAATTTTTGCTCTTCAATAATGTTTTCGATAGTAAGGCTTAGATCTTCCTTATTTGAAATATTATAAATCGCATCAAAACTAATATCCATAGCATTGTACTCTGGCCATTCCCTTAAAATTGTACTTGCTTTTGGATCGACGCTTAACTTCCTAGGCCATTTTTCAGTAGGCAATTCTTGGGTAACAGCGTCTTCCGAATTAGCCTCTTGGACTTTTTCCTTGCAGGAAACAAGTATTAAAAAAAGTACTCCAACAAATATTAATTTATGCATAGGGCGAATGTACAAATTTTAATAAAAGCTATATTTACCGCAGAATTCATTTAACTACATTTTAATGCAAAAAACTATTTTAATATTAGGAGCGTGTGGACAAATAGGTACTGAACTCACTTATGCCCTTAGGGAAAAACATGGGAACGATGTTATTATAGCAAGTGATATTAGAGAAGGGAATGATGATTTGATGAATTCAGGTCCTTTTGAACTTTTGGATGCCACAGATTATAATGCATTGGAAGAGATTATTGCCTACTACGAAATCAGTGAGGTATATTTAATGGC
>JAGLKG010000494.1 GCA_023141835.1 Maribacter sp.
ACTTAGGTAAAGTATGTTTTTATTTATTTACTATGCATGCATAGTAAATAAATAAAAACATACTTTACCTAAGTCTTGGGGTTTGCAAATAAATAGAGTTGATCTCCTGATAAGGAAATTTCAGGGAACTTTGTGATGAATGATACCTATGTTGTGACTAATGGGACACTTTTTGTTCTAGGGCTTCTTCAAAAGAACCTTTGAACCCGGTTGAAACGGGAATTACTATGTCAGGAATATGTTGGACAATCAATTCGTAGCTTTTCTTTGTTTTTTTTAAAGAAGCAATATGCCGTACATTAACCATATACGATCGATGAACCTTAACTACATTGGTGTCGACAATTTTTTTTTCCAGCTCTTTTAACCTTGCCCTTACCAATTCTTTGGCTAACTTCTCTCCTTTTAAATAAAAGAATTCCAAATAATTCCCAGCAGACTTTACGCATAAAAGTTGGTGGTATTTAATAGCAAGGACAACTTTATCATTCTCACCTGTAATGGTTAAAAGTTTATTGCTTTTCCCAGTATTCGCTCCAAAGGTATTTTTCTCAATATCCTTGAAATCGGAAATTTTTTTTCTAAATAACAAATACATTATGACTAATACATAAGGTACTGCCGCCACTAAATTGACAATCCAGATCGTATGTAAATAGTCATAAACCTTATCGCTAATTGTATCAAATGGAATGGCATACAATACATGTAGTGCACTGGCCATTATAAACATTTCAAAAAGACCCCAAAGTATTAGGCTATAATATTTGAATGTTTTTAAACCAAATATTGGTCTTAGGACAAACTGTGAGATTGAAACAATGGTTATACCAAGTAAAACATACCTAAAATAATAATTACTTCCCCATTGATTAATATTAAAAGGGGTATAGACACTGAGAAAAAAAGCTGAGTACAGGCCTATGAAACCAATAAGAATAAGCTTATTGATTCTTGAATCGAGCAAGGTGAAATCCTGCTTTAAAAATTGACCTACTTTTTCGATCATTGTCTTATAAAATCAATAAAATGGTTGTCGTTTTTTTGCTTGGTCGATATCAAATACCTACTATATAAACAAGTTAAAAAAATATCCTTCAAATAAGCCATAAATTTAATTATTATAGGATAAAGGCCAAACTTTCTTAATTTTCAATGTATTAAAAACGTAAGACAACGTATTCATTGGATTATAGGAAAATCTCTTTTGAGTATTAAATTTTTTATTTAATATTGTCCTATGAAAATAACAAGTGTTATAGTCAATAGTATTCTTATTGTCTCTCGAAGGGGATGATATAGATTTCTATTGATTAAATGAAACCTGTATCAGATGATTTTGATACAGGTTTTTTTATTTTATTGAGTAATCAACGGTACTAATATCACTACTTTCAAAGTATTGAATATGGTAAAATATAACGGTTATGGTGTTGATTATCAATAGTATAAATAAATAATTAAGAGCTTGGATTTAGAGCGGCATAGATTGTTGCAATATCAGGGCATTTTAATGAATTATATTTGATTAACAATTATAGCTAATAGAATTTAGGAACAACAATATTTTTTTAATGGAATTGAACAAATACAGTAAAAATGTCACTCAGGATCCAACGCAACCGGCAGCACAAGCTATGTTGTATGCAATAGGGCTTGACGAAAATGATTTAGCGAAGCCCTTGGTAGGTATTGCGAGTACGGGCTATGAAGGAAATCCTTGCAATATGCATCTGAATGATTTGGCACAGCATGTCAAGGAAGGCACTCAAAAAGGAGGACTGATAGGTTTGGTTTTCAATACCATTGGTGTAAGCGATGGTATTTCAATGGGTACTTATGGTATGAGATATTCACTCCCTTCCAGGGATATCATAGCTGATTCTATGGAAACTGTTGTGCAGGCCATGAATTATGATGCCTTGGTCACAGTGGTTGGTTGTGACAAAAATATGCCTGGAGCTTTGATGGCTATGATTCGTTTGAATAGACCATCTGTTTTAGTTTATGGAGGCACGATTGCATCCGGTTGTTTTAAGGATAAGAAGTTAGATATCGTATCTGCTTTTGAAGCTTGGGGGGAGAAAGTTGCAGGTACCATGAATGAAGATGATTATAAAAGTGTCATACAGAATGCTTGTCCCGGTGCTGGTGCATGTGGCGGCATGTATACCGCTAACACAATGGCGTCAGCTATTGAAGCGCTTGGGATGGCAATGCCTTACAATTCTTCGAATCCAGCGTTAAGCAATGAAAAGAAACAGGATTGTATCAGCTCAGGTGCTGCTCTTCGTGGCTTAATGGAGAATGATTTAAAACCAAGCGATATCATTACACGTAGATCATTTGAAAACGCCGTGCGGCTACTCACCCTTTTAGGTGGTTCTACCAATGCAGTATTGCACTTTTTGGCCATAGCAAAAGCGGCCGAAATTGATTTTACATTGGATGATTTTCAAAAAATAAGCGACACAACCCCATTATTAGCTGATTTAAAACCTAGTGGCAAATACTTGATGGAAGATTTGCATCGTGTTGGTGGTACTCCAGCTGTGATGAAATTCATGCTTGAAAACGGAATGTTACATGGTGATTGTTTAACGGTTACCGGTAAGACCATAGCAGAAAATTTGGCCGATGTACCTAATTTAACTGAAGGTCAACAAGTGATAAAACCATTGAATAAACCTATCAAGGAAACTGGACATCTTCGTATACTTTATGGCAATTTGGCTGAAGATGGATCTGTTGCGAAAATCACAGGAAAAGAAGGCCTGTACTTTTCGGGTCCTGCAAAAGTATTTGATGATGAATTTAAGGCCAATGCAGGTATAGGAGCCGGATTGGTCAATAAGGGCGATGTGGTTGTGATTCGTTATGAGGGGCCAAAAGGAGGGCCGGGAATGCCTGAAATGCTTAAGCCAACCGCTGCCATCATGGGAGCTGGTCTTGGGAAACACGTAGCTTTGATTACAGATGGTAGATTTTCTGGAGGTACCCATGGATTTGTTGTGGGACATGTTTGTCCAGAAGCTCAAGAAGGTGGGATGATAGGACTTTTAGAAGATGGGGATGTCATAACTATTGATGCTGAAAAGAATAGTATTTCTGTTGCTTTATCTGATGAAGAAATCAAATCCCGAAAGGCAAAATGGATACAACCGGCATTAAAGGTTAGAAAAGGAAGCTTATATAAATATGCAAAAACTGTATCATCAGCTTCACAAGGATGTGTAACTGATGAATTTTAAAAATTATATTATTTGATCAATATCCCTTTTAGGGGATATCAGTGATGTTTTACGGAGCGCCCATTTAGAATTATACTTATGGAAACATTGAAAGAACAAAAAAAAGAAACCCAAAGTCTCACTACGATTAGGATGAGTGGGGCAGAAGCCATCATACATTGCCTATTGGCTGAGGGTGTGGATCTGCTTTATGGGTATCCTGGCGGTGCAATCATGCCGGTTTATGATGAACTTTATAAGTTTCAGGATAAACTAACCCATATTCTAACACGACACGAACAAGGAGCTACCCATGCAGCGCAGGGATATGCTCGCGTAACAGGGAAAGTAGGGGTTGCTATGGCAACATCTGGTCCAGGGGCTACCAATTTAGTCACAGGTTTGGCCGACGCTCAAATAGATTCCACACCCATGGTTTGTATTACCGGAC
>JAGLKG010000495.1 GCA_023141835.1 Maribacter sp.
GTCACCACCGCTCCTGCTGCTATTATACTATTGCTTTCAACAATGCAATCATCCATTATAATGCTTCCCATACCTATCAAAACATTATCTTTTATAGTGCACCCATGTACAATGGCATTGTGCCCAATGGAAACATTATCACCAATAATAGTCGGGGATTTTTTATACGTACAATGAATTATGGCACCATCCTGGACATTCACCTTATTGCCCATCTTAATAAAATGGACGTCACCCCGTACTACGGCGTTGAACCAAATACTACATTGGTCGCCCATTGTAACTTCACCAACGATAGTTGCATTTTCAGCAATAAAGCAATCGTCCCCTAGTTGGGGTGTTTTACCATTAACAGTTTTTACAATCATACTTCAATAGTGAACTCGTTTAAACTCTTTCAATTGGCTAAAAATAAGACAATAATTCTTTCTTTTTTGAAGCAGAGACCGAAAGTTCCTTCCCATTGGAGACTACAACACTACCTCCTTTTCCTTTCCGATATTTCACCACCTCGTTCACATTGACCAAATAGGATTTATGAATTCGTGCAAACGGGAATTCTGACAGCGCATCCTCAAAATATTTTAGGGTTTTGCTCACCAGTATTTTCTTGTTTTCAAGATAAATTTCGGTATAGTTGTCATCGGCCTTGCAATACAGAATTTCAGAAACGTTCAAGACTTGAAAACCATCAAGTTGTGGAAGTGTAATTTTGCCTTCAACACTCTTTAATTTTGGTTGTAATACTTTATCCTCAAGCTCATCTTCCTTCAATTTAATCTCAGATACATAATCTACGGCCTTAATCAGCTCATCAATATTAATTGGTTTCATCAGGTAATAGGCTGCATGGTTGTTTAGAGCATCTATTGCATATTGATTATATGCGGTCACAAATACAGTTTCAAAGGTTCGGTTGGGCAGTTGATCCAAAAGGTCAAAAGCATTACCAAAAGGCATTTCAACATCCAAAAAAACCAGTTGAAGTTCATTATCATTGATAAACTCAATGGCTTCCTTAATAGAGGCAGCTTCACCCAAGAGATTCACATTGGCACAATATTTATTTACATAATTTCGAAGTATCTCCCTGCTATTGGCTTCATCCTCAACTATGAGCGCATTTAATTTCATCTGATGCTATTTATTTGTTTTTTAGAGACTGTTTTGAATTTTATCAATCCTTTTTTAAAGTGAATACTACTCTGGTTCCCGTACCCTCCTGTAGCAAATCGGAAATACGAACATCTACCTTATCCTTATACATAGTATTCAAGATGGCTATTCTTTTGCTGATATTGCCCATACCTTTTGATTTTTGTTTTTTTTGGTTTTGGGTTTTCAAGGCTGCTGATTTTTTTCGTCCAATTCCATTATCCTCAATCCTGATCTTGATCGAATTTTTACCCAAGGATTCTATATGAACATGAAGGAACCCTTTTTCTTCCTTATACCGCAAACCATGCCAAATAGCGTTTTCAATATAGGGTTGCAAGAGCATTGGTGGTATTTGAAAACTTTCAACATCTATTGATTCACCTACATTGATCTGATAGTCGAATTTATCAGGAAAACGGGAATGTTCTAATTTCATATACAGTTGCAGTAACGCCAATTCCTTGGATAATGGAATAAAATCCTCTTCTGAATTTTCAAGCACAGCGCGCATAAGGGTAGAAAAATCGCTCAGATATCTGTTCGCGCCACGTTCGTCACTTTTTGCAATATAATTATTCACCGAATTCAAGGCGTTAAATATAAAATGGGGGTTCATTTGGGAGCGCAAAGATTTCAGTGCTAAAAGATTATTGGCCAACTTTTGCTGTTGGTTGCTTCTATAAAAAAGAAATGCAGCCAGACCTGTCAATAGCATTCCAAAAATCAGAGAATAAATAACCCAATTTTTTCTTTTGTTGCTTTCTTGTATCAATTGCTGCCCGGTAAGGGCCAGGTCATATTTGCTTTGGGAAAGTTCGCGTTCTTGTTCCAAGCCGGAAATTCTACTTTGTTTCGATGCTATTTCCCGATTAAAGCGCGCAGCACGTGATATTTCCTGCTCTTTTCGAATATACAATGTATCGACAACAGCTACATAGGCTTGATATGTTTCGAAGGCCTTGTTGAATTCACCTTTATACTCATAGACCTCAGAAAGCTTTCTAGTAGCATCTTTCTGGATGATAAGATCATTATCACTGTCCGCCTCCACAATACTCTTTTGCAAATAGGGAATAGCTTCATCATAGTTATCTTGGGCAATATAGGCATTGGCGATTTTATAATTAATACGTTGAGAAGTTATTGAATCGGGTGAAGCTGGATAATCTCTTGCTTCTTTGTTTTCTATAGGGAGTTCTTCCAACTCATATAAACTCTGCTTACGCAACTGTATTTCAGCACTATACCTACTTTTCTTGTTATAAAAATCGGCTACTTTCTCTTTTTCCTGGATGGCCCTTTGCGGAGCTTCATTTTCCGCCAACCGTAAGGAATTTGTATAATAACCCTCGGCCTCCACATTGCGCCCATCTTTGGCATAGGCATCGGCGATTTTAGAGTTCAAATCGGTTATTTTGGGAGTTATTTGGTTCTTCCTGCCAATCTTCAATCCCTCTTCATAAAAAGCCACGGCTTTGTTTATATCGTCCAGCCCAACATAAACATCGCCCAAATATTCAAACAATTCCACTTTTTGAAAAGGCACCATGTTCTTAACCTTTACCAATGGCTTAAGGGTGGCTTCTGCATTGGAATACTCAATGTTACCCAAATAAGCTTTACCCAACAACAAGGCAGTTTTTGACGACTTACGAGCTTTTAAGGCATCCTTGAAACTGGTAATGGCAAGATCATATTGCTGATGGAAAAAATACACTTCACCTAAAACGGTATATGAATCGGCTAGTTGTTTGGTATTACCCCGATTCCCAAGTTCTGCAATTGATTTTGTAATGAAATCTATACTCTTTTCAATGTCATTTTTTTTGAAAAAATTAGCCGAATCCAAGAAATCTCCATGTAGTGAACTCCCCCTTTCCAATTTCTTACCAAGACTTTTGCTTTTTCTATTTTCAGAATAACCTTGCACCTGCACATCAACATTCTCCCCACTTCTAACAATATGTCGAACCGTCTCAAATTCGGAACTTTTAAAAACGAGCTCTTCCCCAATGGAAGCCGATATCTTAAATTCTCCAAAAGCATCGGTCAAAGTATAAGTGCCAGAGCTAGTGGAAACTTCTACCCCAGAAATTGGTGTCCTGTTTTCTTGACCTTTGACAGAACCTCTAATGTTTAGTTTTGAAAAGTCTTCCGAAACCTGTGAAAATGTCATCAAGGTACCGACAAAGAAAATCATCAATATGTGGTGTACTTTCGTCATGCTAATAAACTCAATGTAAACTTAGCAGATTTATACCGCACAAAAAAATGTCATTCTTCCTTAAATCATCATAAAACCACTGCTTTTTCAAGCTTAACGAAGTCACACTACCCCTTTGCTCATTCAAAGGGTCGTTTTACTCATTGCTGGTTTTTTAAGTAATTGTTTGGAAATACTTTTATGCCATAAACAATTAAATAAGAAGCGATGAAAAATTTAAATCAAATCATAGGAATGTGTTTTTTGACACTATCGATTACTGCAACCTATGGTTGTAACACAGAAGCCAAGAACACGCAGAGTAAAACTATATTCGCCCAAGCCACTTTTAAAGAAAAGAAAGACAAACCGTCGAACAATACCGTAAAAATAGCCTTGTTATTAGATACAAGTAATAGCATGGACGGGTTAATTAACCAAGCTAAATCACAACTTTGGGATATCGTAAACAAATTTACCCATGCCAAATGTGATAACGACACACGACCCAATTTACAAATAGCTTTGTACCAGTACGGTAACGACGGCCTTTCCTCAAGAGAAGGCTATATCCAGCAGGTACTCGATTTCAGCGATGATTTGGATGAAATCTCTGAAAAACTGTTTTCCCTGACCACGAATGGAGGCGAGGAGTATTGTGGACAAGTAATTCAAACGTCACTTAAGCAATTAAACTGGGGCAAAAATCCGGATAACCTGAAAATAATCTTTATTGCAGGCAACGAACCCTTTACCCAGGGAAAATTAAATTATAAGGACGCCGTCACAAACGCTAAAGAAAAAGATGTGATCGTAAATACTATTTTTTGCGGTAATTACCAACAAGGTATAAATACAGCTTGGAAAAATGGAGCCATAATGACCGGTGGTAAATATATGGCCATCGACCATAACAGGCATGTGGTTCATATAGACACCCCCTACGATGATGTAATTATTAAACTCAATTCTAAATTGAACAGAACCTACATTGGGTATGGAAGAATGGGAGCGTCCAAAATGGAAATGCAAGCAGCCCAAGATAACAACGCCATGAAAATGAAAGAGGCTATAGCCGTAAAAAGAGCAGTTAGCAAAAGTTCGCGTTTGTATAAAAACTCTTCATGGGACCTTGTCGATGCCGTGGAAAACGAAGAAGTTGTGGTCTCTGAATTGACAATAGAGGATTTGCCTTCAGAATTAAAGGACAAATCAGAACAGGAAATAGATATTTATATCAAGGAAAAAAAATCTGAACGCCAACACATCCAAAAAGAAATACAGGAGCTTAATGCGAAACGTGAAGCCTTTATAGCAAAAAATCAAAAGGAAGGTTCTACCGGCGAATTAGAAAATGCGATGTTAGAGGCGATTAAAAAGCAGGCCGAAAAGAAAAATTATACATGGGACTGAACACCATTCGTCAAACTGTTGAACATAATTAGTCGGTGTTTAGAGATGGGCCTGTCCGAAATAGGATAGGTCCATTTATTTAGAGCCTGTTTTGAAATATG
>JAGLKG010000496.1 GCA_023141835.1 Maribacter sp.
GAGCAGGTGCCCATACTTCCGGGAATAATCACAGGTTGTCCAACTTCTCTATACCTTAGAGGTAATTCATCAAATCCAGGTCCAAATGCTCTTGTGGCTCCTTTGCGATGCACAATCATTTGTTGTTCAGTTCCTTCAACGGTATGAGTTTCTATTTTGGCAATGTTGTGTGCTACATCATACATAAGACTTAATGTTCCTGCCTCTTTACCAAAGATGTTTTCCCATGCAATTCTTGCTTCCCATGATATTACCTGTCTATTGCACCATGCATAGTTTGCTGCAGCACACATAGCTTTAAAGTAATTTTGCCCTTCTTTAGAATTAAAAGGAACGCAAGCCAACTCCTTGTCAGGGACTTCAATACCGTATTCGATCATGGAAGTCATCATTAGACGGATATAATCGGTTGCCACCTGATGCCCTAACCCTCGGGAACCTGTATGGATCAATACTACCACTTGACCTTTATGCAAACCAAATGCCTTTGCAATCTCATCATCATATATTTCTTCTACATAATCCACTTCCACAAAATGATTGCCCGAGCCAAGGGTGCCTAATTGATCAGTACCTCTTTTTTTTGCCCTCTTGGACACAAAAGTGGGGTCTGCATAAGCTAACTTTCCGTTACTTTCTATATAAGCTAAGTCTTCCTTTACTCCATAGCCATTATCTATAGCCCATTCGGCACCTTTTGCAAGTACCTCGTCTATTTCTTTGGCAGAAAGTTTTATTTGCCCTCCTTTTCCCATTCCTGAAGGAATCTGAGCGTACAGTTCTTTAGCTATGGCCTCTGCCTTACCTTTAATGTCTGTTATTTGAAGTTGAGAGGTAAGCAACCGAACACCACAATTAATGTCATAACCAATACCACCTGGAGAAATAACACCCTCAGGATAGACAGTTGCCGCTACTCCGCCAATGGGAAAACCGTATCCCTCATGGACATCAGGCATTACCAAAGAAGCTTCTTTGATTCCAGGTAACGTAGCGACATTGACCAGTTGATTAAGCGATCTATCTTCCATAATCTCGTCAAGAAGTGTTTCGGAGGCCAGTATTCTAGCTGGCACCCGCATATCCTTCCTAAATGATTTAGGGATTTCCCATAGATAATCTTCTATTTTGTTTATATGTTCTTTTTCAACTTTTTTCATTTATATATCAAAAATGATGCATGTTTCCCATTGATTGCTATCGTTCTTTTGGACATTGGCCTCATGATAGGTCACTGCTTTTATTTCTTCTTCAAAATGATCTATAGGATTTCCTAATACTTCTGCTAAAATTTTATACTTGGAAAATTTTAAAATATGAACCTTACAAAAAATTGCTTTTTCGATATAAGAAAGTGACAATACTTCTGAAAGAAAATCAATGAGTAAGCAGGTATAGTCTGATGACTGTATTTCAATTCTTGCCTTTTGTTCCAGTTGATTGTTTTGGTCACAAAATCCTTCCCTTAAAATATTATTCATTCCTTTAATTCCAGCAATAAACAATTCCTGCAATGTTGAGGCTTCTATCTTCATTCTAATATCGGCAGTATGAGGAAGATATTGAATTTTCATTTTTTTATGGCCTTTACCACTACAAAGGAGCCTTCGCCAAAACCTTGTTTTGGAGTCTGAATTTCTTTTACTTGTTCTAAAGTACCAAATAGCGTTTGATTATATTCAGAATTCCTAAAACCAGACTCTTTAAGTAATTTCTCAATACGATTAACGGTATAAAAGGAAGCATGCCTAAAAAAAGTACTACGATTCCGTTTTTCTTCATACTGTTTTGCGATACTTTGATCCTTATCTATAAATCCAATAATAATAGCACCTCCGGGTTTTAGAACTCTATAGGCTTGCGAGAAGGCCGCTTTAATTTCGTTTAAATGACAAATGGTAACGAATAATACAAAATCAAATTGTAGGTCACCATAAGGAAGTCTTTCAGCAATTCCTTCCATAACCTCAATACCTCTTTTCATAGCTTTTTTTCCCATTTCGAAAGAAGGTTCAATACCTTCTTTAATTCCTAAAGGTTGAGAAAACCTTCCGGTGCCGAGACCCACCTCAATTCCTTTAATATTTTCAGGCAATTTTAAAAGCTGTTCTTTGAT
>JAGLKG010000497.1 GCA_023141835.1 Maribacter sp.
TTGCCGCAGGAGATTTGGCAGATCCACATGGCACGCATAAAGTTTGCCTAGACGCTGTTTTTGAATCAATGAAACGACTAAAACCGGAACCTTTCATGGAGGATTGTTGGTTGTGGCTTTATAGAGGGGCATGGCATGAATGGGATATAAGTGATATTGAAATGGCAGTGCCCATGAGTCCAAGTCAGGTTATGAAAAAACGCTTTGCCATATTTTGCCATCAATCCCAGAAAGATGGCGTTATGTTCCAAGGTGACGATGCCAGGGAGTTCTGGATGCGGGTCGAAGAACGCAATCGAGATACCGCCCAACGCTATAAGGCATTGGGGTTGTCTGATTATGCTGCTATGGAGGCATTTGTTCGCCACAAATTCGATTAATTTTATTCTTTAGATAATTAAAGGCCTATTTTAGTGAAATGGGCCTTTTTTCAACCAACATGCTAAAAAAAACCAGCCTTCTTTTTATTCTTCTAGGTTTTGTTTCTTGCGAAGTTTTTAAATCCGTCCCACAACCAAAAACGGAGTTCAGGGGAGTATGGGTCGCCACAGTCGTTAACATTGACTGGCCAAAAAATGGTGATGATCAAATTGATAAGCAAAAAAGGGATTTTTTGCAAATCCTCCACTTTTACGATGAACTTAATTTTAATGCCATCATTGTGCAGGTCAGAACTGCTGGTGATGCATTTTATGATTCAAAATACGCACCATGGTCTCGTTTCTTAACTGGCAAAGAAGGTTCATCTCCAGATTCCGATTTTGATATTTTGGAATGGATGATAAACGAGAGCCATAACCGCGGATTTGAATTTCATGCATGGTTGAATCCATATAGGGCCACCTTTGATTTAAAGACCGAAATTCTTAGCCCTGCCCATGACTTTAATCTGCATCCCGAATGGATGGTCAAATACGGTGAAAAATACTATTATAATCCTGGGCTTCCGGAAGTTCGTGAGCGATTGGTAGCAATAATGGATGAGGTAGTGACCAACTATGACATTGATGCCATACATTTTGACGATTACTTTTATCCGTACAAAATAAAAGGTGAGTTATTCGAAGATTCTCTATCTTATTCCTATAATGCCCTGCCCCAACAATCTTTGAACGACTGGCGACGCAGTAACGTTGATTCTCTAGTGAAGAACATCCACAAGGTAATTAAGAACAAAAAACCTTGGGTACAATTTGGTATCAGCCCATTTGGTGTTTGGAAAAATAATACTACAGACCCCAGAGGTTCGGACACCAAGGCAGGTCAAACGACTTATGAAGATCTATATGCCGACCCCATTACGTGGATGGAAAACGGTTGGATAGACTATATAACTCCACAGGTATATTGGAGCATGGACCTTCCTGTTGCCTCACATTCCAAAATTGTAAAATGGTGGGCCAACAATAGTAGTAATACAAATCTTTATATAGGAAATGGTGCTTATAAAGTACGGAATAATAGCGATAATGCTTGGGACAATAAAAAGGAGTTACCTGATCAACTTAAGCTGGCACGCAATACTAAACAAGTGCAGGGTAATGTGCTTTTTAGCGCAAAAAGCCTAATGGTTAACAATCAAGATATCGCTAAATACATCAAAAAAAAGTATTACAAAACACTAGCCCTTCCCCCTGTCTCGCCCTTTGCTCCTAGCCTGGGAAGTACTTCTATTGAAATAGATGCAATCTATCAAAACGAAAATTATATTAAACTAGATTTAGATGCTCTGCATGACTATCGGTATGCATTGGTCTATTCCTCGGGAAAGAAGAATAAGTCGGAGTATTCCATTCAAAAACTAATCTCCAAGATACCTATTGAAAAGAACCAAATTCATTTAACGCGAAATAGCATTGGCACAAAAAAACATCTTGCATTGACATTTATCAACAAATTTGGACAGGAAAGTGACCCAATATTAATTCATTTAAACCGAAAAAATGGTACAAAAAAATAAAGGCGCCTGGGTTTGGATTCCAGTACTCTATTTTAC
>JAGLKG010000498.1 GCA_023141835.1 Maribacter sp.
ATGAGAATTTCCTAAAATTTCTAACGGGTAATGATGGTGATTTTTTTAAGTCCTCGTTAAATGAGGCCGGAACATCAGTACATATATTGGAGTGGGATTTTGAGGGGGATTATGCCATTTTTGATGTAGAAAACGATGAAACGCTTAAAACTTTAACACTAGCCTATGACTTTATGGGCAATGATTACTTTGAGCTTTACGTTATTAATGATAGTACTATTGAGCTATATCACCCTAGCAGCGAAACGGTTTATGAGTTTAAGGGAAGAGGATATATTCAATATCTAAAATCGGGTAAAGGCTCGGTTGATAAGAAGAGAAAGAAGACTTCAAATCCTATAATGAAGGTAGAGCGAAGTAGAAAGAAAAATTAAAATTTCAAGACTGTAGCATTGATCGCGGTCGAAATGAAGAATTTTTTGGTTGGTTATTTAGTTAGGAACCGCCCCGACGTTAAAAGTTGGGGCGGTTCTTTATTACGGCATAGGACAGCTACTTTCTTATAATTTTAAAATGGTCAAGTTTTATGTCATCAAGCCCTTTGTTATCAAATGGGTATTCCAAATGATCTTGTATGTTGTAAAGAGAAATTAGGATAAATTCTGTAAGAATTACAACAAAATAAACCGCCGCATGATTATAATTTTGCCCAATATTGAAAATTATTGTTGGGGTATAGATAAGAGGGAATATATAGATAAATACTTTGCAATAAGCCTTGAGGCTTATGGGAGTCCTATGAACGTGAATAGCATGTAGGTTGTCAATTGCTTCATGTAGATCATTCATGTACTTGAAAATCCTATCTTTTAATTTCGTGGAAATCATTCCGTTCTTCGAATGAATAAAATCATAAACCTTTTCTATTTCATCATCTAGATCTTTAATTTCATCATTCTGATTTTTAAGACATACCAAGGTTTTCCCCCCTATATCTTTTAGTATCATTTCCAAGCCATTTTTTTCTTCTAACGTTAAATCACTGGTGGTTGTAAAATAGTAAAGTGTTTTCATGGAACTCCTAAACTGACTTAAATGTTCTAGGGCCTTCTCTCTTCTCCTAAAAGACCCTCTAATAGTAAAAACCAAAGGAAAAATAATAGCAATACTTAACAAAGTAAGATCTACATTAAAAAATATTTGGTACTGATAACACATAAAAACGGTTATCACTGATATAATCATAACGATTATTGTTCTATAATTTATTGTAGATAGATAGGGCTTGATAGCTATATTTTTAATATATTAGAAGATAAAGTTAACCGATTATGGGAAATAATCAAATAATTATCAAATTCCTTCTTTATTATTTTTTATGCACATTATCTAGTTTCTCCCAGCAAAATATAGAAGATAAAAAAATTGGTAAAGTGTCTAAACTATTTTCTAGTGACACCGTGCTTCATGTTAAAATGAATTATGCGAACAAGGTTATTAGAAAAAGCACAAATGACAGCACTTATTTAAAAATAGATTTGGAGTATCAAATTGGAAGTGATGCGTGGAAAACCCTTCCAGTCAAGGTTCGTTCCCGTGGTAATAACAGGCTAAAGAACTGTTATTTTGTCCCGTTAAAATTAAAAATAAAAAAAGATGAAGCCAAAGGCACTTTATTTAAAGGAAATAAGAAGCTTAAACTGGTCTTGCCCTGTCTCCTTCAAAAGGAAGGAGACGATTATTTGCTTAAAGAATTACTTGCTTATAAATTATATGAATTGATTTCACCATTTCATTTTAAGACCAGGCTCTTGGATATTACACTTACTGAACCAAAAGGTAAGAAGATTAGGACACATAAAATGAAAGGAATTTTTATTGAGGACATCAAGAAAGTGGCAGATCGGAATGGAGGAAAAGTATTAAAAAGAAATGTGCATCCAATGCAACAAAATGAGTTGAGTTCGGTCCAAAATGCATTATTTCAATATATGATTGGAAATACAGACTTTTCAACTGCGTATCAACATAATGAAAAATTGGTATTTGTAGATAAAGCGGCTAGGCCTGTACCTTATGATTTTGACATGTCTGGTTTATGCAATACGAGCTATTCAGTTGTTTCACAAATAGCTGGCGAGGAATTACCAATTAAATATGTTACCCAAAGAATGTATAGGGGGTTCAAAAGAGACGATGAGGTAATGATGGCAGTAAGAAATCAGTTTTTGGAAAACAAAACAAAAATGCTAGCGATTATTGACGCCTATAAAGATCATTTTGTAAACCCAAAAGAATACCAGAGATGTACAGCTTATATTGAAGGGTTTTTCAACATATTGTCCAATGAATCTAAATTTAAAAAGGAAATAATAAATCGCGCTAGAACTAAATAGCACTTTGTATTCTGTATAATTAATCAAATAATTCCCGTGTAAATTGAAGCATGCCCAGGGGCAGTTTCCGATGGAATATAATTCACATTCTTAAAGTTGAATCCCTCATTAAGCAACGTATTGAAACCAGTATCCCAATATCTGTCCTGATAATTGAACAATGGGTCAAAACTCATTTGGTCAATAATTACCCAACAACAAATTTGGGCTTATTCGAATCTTGGCCCTAATAGAAAGAATAGCCGATAAAAAAAGAAGCAATAAAACATATGATTTGCGAATTAAGAATTTTATTAGGCATTATTTATAGGGGACGTTTCAATGCCCTATGTTTCAATCTTGGTTCTAATAGTTTCATATCAAATTTGATGCTAATTTATTTTTAAATTCAGAAGGATTTTCATTTGTGATTTTTTTGAAGGTCCTATTAAAATAAGAAAGGCTTTCAAAACCACATTCATAACACGTCTCTCCCACGTTTTTACCAATCAATAGTAAGCGCTTGGCTTGACTGATTCTATATTGGTTTAGAAACCCAACAAAAGTACTGCCCGTTGCTTTTTTAAAGTATCTGCAAAAAGCTTCCTTTCCCAAATTGCTGAGCGAAGCAATTTCATCTATATTTATTTTTCTATGGTAATTTTCATCAATAAAGGCATATATGTGTCTTAGTCTTTCCTGTTCCTTTTTATTATACTTGTTTATGAAGGGTTGCTCATGTAGAAACTCCAATTCATCACTCGTCGACAATATTTTAAGTATCTGGACCACTTCGATGAACATATCAAAAGAGGAAAGGGTGTGTAGTTTTTTTAGTCTGGCCCCTACCATTTTTTTGGTTTTCCCAAAAAAAGCAATACCTCGATTCGATTTCTCGAAGAGATTTAATATGCCTGAAAGTTCTGGGATGTCCCCGACAACCATGTCTTTGAAAAAGGGTTTTATATGCAGCACTTCCTTTTTATAGTCGGTCTGCACGCCATAGTCAAAATTCAAATGAGGTATGTTTGAACCTATCAACACCAAATCACTCTCCTTATACGTAGAAATATGGTCACCTACATGTCTCGAGGCACTCGCCCCTTCAATATAAACCAACTCAAATTCAGGGTGAAAATGCCAATAGAACAGATTGCTCAACCTAGGGTTGTGTAAAATCCGAAACGGACTTTTATCCTCAGGGTCTATAGTTTCTAACTGGATTTTCATTCTTAAATTTAACGAAATTGCATAAAAAATATGAAATATATCTATATTATATCAATATAGTTCAAATATTGGTCAATATCAAGGTTGAGAAAAGTGGAGAGTATATTTAGTTTTACCCTATAAATTTAATAATATAGATCATGGAAAAGAATAAGATGGAAATGGCCAATAAGGCACATGAGGAGATTCCGGGCAACCCTTCTACAGCGACAAGTAGCAAGATAAAACTCAATGATCGATCTAATGGAAGACCTTTAAGGGTTTTGAGTGAAGTCGATTGGGAATTTTGGAAACACAATGGATATATCATTATTAAAAATGCTGTTCCTCAGGAACAAGCCCAGGCTACAGCAGATTTTCTTTGGGAGTTTGAAGAGAAAGATGCCAATAATCCTGAGTCTTGGTATGCCCCAGCCCGCGCAGAGATGAAAATGAAGGAATTAACTGGGACCGGAATGGTAGAGGTATATAACCACCAACAGTTATGGGATAATCGGCAAATGCAAAAGGTTTATGATGCTTTTGTAGATGTTTGGGGTACCGAAAGGCTATGGGTAACAATAGATAGGGCGAACCTAAACTTTCCTAATAAACCTGGTTTTGAACAGAAGGGTTTTGTTCACTGGGATTATGACCCTGAAACAAGACCTCAAAACGTACAGGGCGTATTGGCATTGGCGGATCAGACTGACGAAAATATGGGGGGCTTTCAGTGTATTCCATGGCTATACCGAAATTATGACAATTGGAAATTGACGCAACCGGAACACCGAGACCGTTTTCAACCGGATATTTCTGGCCTGGAGGATAAAATTGTAAAAGTAAAATTGGAAGCTGGAGATTTACTCATTTTCAATAGTACGGAACCACATGGAATACGTCCCAATAAGTCCGAGGACAAAGTGCGTATTGCACAGTATATCTCAATGATGCCTGCGGAAGAGGATAATAAGGAATTGAACGAATGGAGGATAAATTCGTGGAAGAATAGAATTGCACCAGAAGGTTATGCTTTTCCCGGAGATCCACGAAATTGGGAACAGGATAAATACGAAACTGCCCAATTATCACCACTCGGTGAGAAGTTATTGGGATTAAAACCGTGGTAGGCTGCTAAATTGCTAATAATTAGTAGTTTTCAGGTCAAACCAACTTTTAATGGTATTTTTGCGGCCTTAAAATCCTGAAGCATGCAGAAGTACTTGAATATATTCGATTTTAAACAGAAAGTAGATTATAAAACAGAAATTTTATCCGGTCTAACAGTGGCCCTTGCATTGGTGCCCGAGGCTATTGCCTTTGCATTGATACCCGGATTTTCACCCTTAACGGGTTTGTATGCTGCTTTTGTACTCGCATTGATAACCTCCATTTTTGGAGGCCGACCTGGAATGATTTCCGGAGCTACTGGAGCAGTGGCCGTCATCTTTATAGGATTGATTCTTGAATTGAAAAACACATTTCCTGGAATTGAACCAGAGACCATTCTACATTATGTATTTGCCACGGTAATCATTGCAGGACTTTTGCAAATGGCGGCTGGGTTTTTACGATTGGGCAAGTTTATTCGATTAGTACCTCACCCCGTAATGTTCGGGTTTGTAAACGGGCTCGCTATTATAATTTTTATGGCGCAGTTCCCTAACTTTTACCAAAAAGGAACAAATGAGCTTTTAACCGGTGCTTCGTTCTACACTATGTTGGGATTGACGCTTTTGACAATGTTGATTATCTGGGGTTTTCCAAAACTGACAAAAGCCATTCCATCCTCATTGTTGGCAATTTTAGTCGTATCGGCAATTGTTATTGGCTTTGGGGTAGATACCCTTACTGTGGCAGATACCATGAAAGAAGGGCAATCCATTAAAGGTGGTTTTCCGCCTTTATCCATTCCACAAATACCTTTTACCCTTGAAACTTTTAAAATCATTTTTCCATTCTCGGTTATAGTAGCACTCGTAGGATTGACTGAAAGCTTGCTTACCCTGAATATTATCGATGAAATCACGGATACCAGGGGTAGCGGCAATAAGGAATGTGTGGCTCAGGGTACGGCGAATATCCTTTCAGGTTTTTTATCAGGTATGGGCGGTTGTGCCATGATTGGTCAGAGTTTGATCAACACTTCATCGGGAGCTCGGGCTAGATTATCAGGGATAACCGCTGCTGTAATGCTGTTGATTTTTATCATGTTTGGATCTAGTTTAATTGAACGTTTGCCCATGGCAGCTTTGGTAGGATTAATGTTTATGGTGGCCATTGGCACCTTTGAATGGGCAAGTTTCAAAACGTTCCGAAAAATGCCAAACTCAGATGTGATTGTAATGGTTTTAGTGACTTTGATTACGGCCATAACCCATAATTTGGCTGTAGCCGTATTGTTTGGGGTCATTATTTCTGCCCTGGCCTATTCTTGGGAAAACGCCAAACGCATTCGAGCAAGAAAATTTGTGGATGACAACGGTATAAAACATTACGAGATATACGGGCCTTTGTTCTTTGGTTCTACGACTCTTTTTGCTGAAAAGTTCGATGTACAAAACGACCCCGAGGAAATCATTATTGATTTTCAGGAAAGTCGTGTAGCTGATATGTCGGGTATTGAGGCATTGAATAAAATTACCGAACGTTACCAAAAAATAGGTAAAAAAGTGCATTTAAAACATTTAAGTAAGGATTGCATTCGCCTTCTTAAAAATGCCAATGATATTATTGATGTAAATGTATTGGAAGATCCTACGTACAAGGTAGTTGTGGATAAAGTTTGATAAATAGTATTTTTAGCGAAACTTTTTGTTACATGCAATCCAATTTGCTATTTTTTTTCAGCTTATCTGTTTAGGCAGAAGTAATTTATGCCGTCTGAATTACTCTCAATAATATCTAATCTTTCGTCATTATTTAAATCCGCAAGAACAATATCGTAAGTTGAAAGGCTTTCATTTCTAAGACTTATTTCCTTCCAAGAAGCTCCTTTTCGCAAATTTAGAAAGACCATATTCGGTTCACCCATATTAGCAACTAGAATATCAATACTTCCATTACCATCTATATCATCAAGATCTAAAGAATGGGAATTATTTGAAGTGTTATCATATACGACGTTGTGAGAATAGTCCATACCCTTGTCTCCGAAATAGATGAAATTTTGTTGCTTATCCTTATTGGCCAAGACTAAACCCTTATCACCATCTTTGTCTATGTCGGTAACCTCAACATCGATGGTTGAATCATCTTTAAAATCAAATTTTACTATTTGTGAAAATTGTCCTTTTCCATTATTAAAGAATATTCGATTAGGCTGAGGCCAATGCCTTGCATTGGCTACAACTACGTCCAAGTCTCCATCATTATCTATATCTCCAACACCGATTGATGCCGATTTTTCTTTGCTGGGACTTAGTGCACCTGCTCTAATTTACTCTTTTATCTGTTTAGAGATAGCGTATTGATGGTCTTAACCTAGCTTACCTCTTTCCTATACTCCCGTTCGACGCCTTCATATGTGATGGCACTAAGTTGGACTCCTCTTGAGGTTATACGTCTGGAACAAGGAAAGTAACCACTAGAAATAGGTAAACGAATATGAAAATCCTAAGTGAAAGTATAAGCTGTTTCATTCTATTTACTAATTGAAATAAATAAGCAGCCGTAAATTTGTTGACCTACGACCCCTCTGGTTCAGGCTAGAACAAATGGTTTAATATACAATTTCATTATCTTAGAATCCAAATTAGTTGACCATGCCAAAATATACCCTTAATATCAATGGCTCTCAAGAGATAGTCGATGTGGAACCAGATACTCCATTACTGTATGTTCTGCATGATTACCTAGAATTAAATGGCGCGAAGTTCGGGTGCGGTCTATCGCAATGTGGGTCTTGTGCAGTTTTATTAAATGGACGGGCAACCACAACTTGTATGAGATCTGTTTCGGCTATCGGTGATGCTAAAATCATTACTTTGGAAGGGTTAGCAAGTGACAATGGAAAACTTCATGCTGTTCAAGAAGCATTTGTAAAAGAGCAAGCTGCCCAGTGTGGCTACTGCCTGAATGGGATGGTGATGGCCTCTGTGCAGCTGTTAAACGAAAATCCGAATCCGGATGATGGAGAAATCAAAAAAGCTTTGCAGTTACATCTGTGTCGTTGCGGAGCACAAACGCGTGTAATTAAGGCGATAAAAACGGCAGTAAAAAACTTATAATCAGCAATGGCAATGACGCAATTATCAATAGAGTCAAGAAGAAAATTCCTCCAAAATATGGGATACCTTATCGTGGGGTTTCCATGGCTCAGCTCATGCCTTGGTGAAGAGGACATTGGCATGGAAGGGCGTGTGGATTACCAAGGGAAGTTCCCAAACAGTTTGAGGAAGGCGAATCAAGTGAATGCTTGGCTTCAGGTATTGGAAGACGGACGAATCAGGGTGTTTTCAGGGAAAGTGGAATTGGGTCAGGGAATACGGATGGCTATTCGTCAAGTTGCAGCTGAAGAATTGGATATGGAATTGGGCCAGGTAGAGGTGCAATTGGCAGAGACGGGACTTACACCTGATGAAGGCTATACTGCGGGCAGTAGTTCCATCCCGAACAGTGCCATGTCGGTACGTTATGCTGCAGCTACAGCCAGACAAAAATTGCTGGAACTGGCCAGTGAAAAAATGAATACAACCGTTGACGACCTGCTACTTTACAATGGAAAGGTAAAAGCCAAAAAGAGTAAGGAGTCATTGACTTTTGCAGAAATATTGGAAGGTGCACAAATTGATATGGACGTCACTACACCCGTCCAGGTAA
>JAGLKG010000499.1 GCA_023141835.1 Maribacter sp.
TGGAATTCACCGATAAAATGGTTTTTGAAGTGCTAAAAATTCAAGCTACGCCAAATGGGTTTGATATAATCTTTACCGAACCATTGGCAGAAGCTCATGGACAAAAACCAGACGATTATTTGTTACAGCAGTGGTGGTATGAGTCAACTCCACGATATGGAGGTGATAAAATGGATTTGGAATCCTTATACCCCAGCAAAGTGATTGTCTCGCCGGATAGAAAAACAGTGCATCTTGAAATTCCTGGCCTTAAAGAAAAATCGGTAGTTTATTTTCTTCTGAGTGAAAAGCTTCGAAGTTCAACCATGCAATCGTTATGGTCTGGTGAAGCCTGGTACACTTTGAACAGTATTCCTACAGATCAAGAAAACGATATTTAAAATGAAGGCAATTAGAGCAGAGCGGATAAAAAGAACAGAAAAAATATTTTCACCATGCATAGATCTACCTTATCAAGAAGAGGATTCATTCGAAAAAGTAGTGCCCTGGCAATAGGCATGTCCACGATAACACCTTCAATGGCCGCTCATTTCCAGGGTAAGGGCTCGGCTGGCTGGGAGTCAGCTAACTTGGCCTCTATCAAAATAAATCAGGTGAATTCCAATTTTGAGCGTGAACCACTTGGTCGGCCATTTGGCTTTAAAGGTGGCGCTATGACGAATGTCTGGCAAACCGTGGCTTGCGTGAGAAGTGAATCCGGAATAAAGAAAATTGGTCTTGGAACTCAAAATGTTCTTTGGTCGGATTCCAAAGTGTTTAGCAATCACTCAGAACAGGGTGGTAATGCATTGATGTATGCGATGAGTGAAAGAGCGCTTCAAATGATTAAGGGTACTTCGTTCACCTCACCTATTGAAGTGCTTGATGACATACTACCCGATATCCTGTATTACGGTAAACAGATTACCAATAATCCTGATCTCCGTACCACGTTCGCTTTAAATGCCCTAGTGGGTGTTGACAATGCATTGTGGTTACTCTATGCGGCTGAAAATGGAATTACCAATTTTGATGATATGATCCCAGAGGCTTATCGACCTGGATTATCCGCCAGACATGATAAGGTTGCTAGTATTCCTGCCTTGGGATATGGGACAAGTATGGATGAAATCAAGGGATTGGCAGACGATGGGCATTTTATAATGAAGATCAAGATTGGAGCCCCAGGTAATCAGAAACAAATGCTTGAAAGGGACAAAGAGTTTTTAAGTAATATCCACAAGACGATTGGTCACTACGAAACCCCGCACTCCAAAAATGGTAAAATTCCCTATTATTTTGATGCCAATGGCCGGTATGGTAGAAAGGAAACGCTGTTACGTTTTATAGATCATGCCGAAAAAATTGGTGCCCTCGAGCAGATATCGGTCTTGGAAGAACCTTTTGGGGAGCATAATGAGGAGGACGTTCGGGATATCACCGCAAGAGATATTTTCGTTGCAGCGGATGAAAGCGCCCATACGGATAAAGATGCCCTTATCCGTATAGAACAAGGCTATAACACAATCGCACTAAAGGCTATTGCAAAAACATTGAGCATGACGATGAAGATCGCACAGCTAGCTCATGAAAAGAAGATTCCCTGCTTTTGCGCTGACCTTACGGTTAATCCCATACTGGTTGATTGGAACAAGTCGATTGCTGCCCGTTTACCTGCCTTGTCGGGAATGAACCTTGGCTTGCAGGAAACCAATGGCTGGCAAAATTATCGTGATTGGGATAGGATGATGGGCTATCACCCTGCCCAAAATGCCTCCTGGACCAAGACTGTAGATGGAGTTTACCAGACAGGGAAAGATTTTTATGAAAAAAGTGGTGGAATTTTCATGCAATCACCGCACTATGAGAAAATGTTTGAAGCAAATTGAAAGTAACTTTATTGTAATCATTTCAAATAGGAAGAGTTAAATAAATCGAAAAGATGACACGTACAAACCTCAATACTCACGCAAATTCAATAACAATTGCAGAAATTGAGGAGATAAGAAAAGGTCACGATTTTTTACACCTATCTAGACTATGAAAATAAAAAATGAACGAAATACATTAGTCCCGCAAAACGAACGTTTTTCAGGACATCA
>JAGLKG010000005.1 GCA_023141835.1 Maribacter sp.
ACCTTCTTTTTATCCTTATAGGCAACTATACTGTCCCTTAAATCTATTACCGTATAATTGATGGCATCGTTCTCATAAATAAAAACCTGTGCAACCTGGTTCGTATCCTTGGATTTTAGGATTACATAAGGTTTCCCCACATTTATTCTTCGAACATCAAAAGTATCTTTGAAATCTTTTGAAATCTTGTATATTTTAGGATAATCCACTTTGTACTTAAGCATCAGTTCCCCAAAACTATCGCCATCCCTAACGGTATCTTCTTTAACGGTAAAGTCATTCAGATTAAATCCGTATCGCTCTACAATTGCTGGTACTTCATTAATTGCCAGCCGATCTTGACCATTTTCTGTGGAAGTTGTTTTATCCTCCTTACAAGAAACAAGAAATATCAATGCCGTAAAGATGCCCCAATACTTACACATTATTCTTTATTATTTATTTTATCTGGGTTAAAGATATGGTCTACCCATTGTTTACCCCAATTGTTTAACTCTTCTTTTGTATACATATCTGGAAAAAAAACGACTTTCTGAAAACTTGGAGGAAGGAATTTTCGCCAATTCGTGCCCCCAGTGGCATCTAATTGCCCTTTTTCCATACCTAAATAGCGATGGGCAGAACCCATGTGCATCAATGGCCAGTTTACATTCGCGTTTATGTCCAATGTTTTTAATGCTTTTATAAGCTCTTTATTTTTCTTTTTATCTTCTGAAAGTCGTAAATACTTATGGTAGATCGTGTTGTCTTTTACCTGTTTGGCTATCCTGATCAATCTAGGGGTGTATCTGTACTCGAATTGTTTAAGTGTCAATGTTTTTTCTCCCGTTTCTTTATCGGTAGCTCCTCTTTTCCAATAGATATGTTCATATAGGTCCTCAATCGGATTCTTTGAAGAAAACTGCTCGCGCTCAGAATGGTGCACCATATTTTCCAAAGGTGTTGAGTACACCTCGATCATTCTGTACTGCGCTGACTGAAAACCACTTGCCGGCAATAATGCCATGCGATATTTTAAAAACTGTTCGCGCTCCATACCCTTTATCATTATGCTAAAAGAGGAGATCAAAGCTTCAAAATAGCTATTTATACGCCTGGTTTTTTCAGTTAAAAAATCAACATCCTGGGCCTTATGGTCAACAAACTGTTTTTGCTCGTGCAGAATAAGTTTAAAATACAGTTCTGTTATTTGATGATACATGATAAAGATCTCTTCATCAGGGAAATAGGTTCTCGGAACTTGTAGGCTTAATAAGGTATCTAAGTGTATATAATCCCAATAGGTAAGATAGCGCTGGTAAAGGAGTCCATCTAAATATGAGTTTAAATCTTGGCCAGAATCCTTATACTTTTCTTTAAGTTTTAAAATCTGGGATTCAATCCGCTCTTCCTTTTCCATTCTCTGGTCAATCCATTACTATTTTAAACTGGTGTTTTAGCCCATTATATCCGTCCAAGTCAGCCTTAATCGAACCTATTGCCAAATCGGCCTTTATTCGAATAGGTATCCTATTTTTATCCTTGGTAACCCAAAGCGTTAGACTTTCCTGTTCTTTAAAGATCCTTCCGGATTGAACCAATGGTCTAAACTTATAACATTCTACCTTGCCGAATTTAGTCCTGACTGTCTCATTGCCCAAATATTTTAATCTGAAATTGAAAATTCCATCGTCATCGTACAGTAATTTCAATTTAATGGACTCACCCTTTACTAGATTCTGTGGTTCATAATGATTTCTCAAATAATAAAAAGCCGATATTAGGTCTTGAATGCTATCCTGAAGCGCAAAATTAATCTTTTTCTTATTCTTTATATCATTAAGTACCGCTTTATCCTCCTTGTGGTCAAAATTGATTTCTACATCTTTTTTATAACCTCCTTCATTGATTTTTCTAACAAATCTATAGGGTTTGCCATCATTTTTATCGAAATAACTTTCATAGGTATCATCTACTTTAAAGAAAATACTGGCGAAACCAGTAGTTTTACCTTTACCCACAACGTGATATACTGGAACACCATCGACATAATCAGATTTTACCTGTAAAGTAGCATAACTTGCATTTAACCACCCATAGTGCAATCGAAACTTCAACCATTCACCAGGCTCAAAAACTGACTCACTGTTCTGGGCAACTACAGCAAACGTCATGCTTAAAAAAAGTAGTGTAAAAAAAACTCTCATACCTAAGGTTATTTGTAAAATTACTAAATGCGAACAATTAATACAATTGATCACAATTACTTAAACAAAATATATTCCAAAGTATTGCATAAAAAAAGCCCAGTCATAAAACTGGGCTTTTCCTAAATAACCAACCAAACTTTAAATTATGAAAAACCAATACTTAAAGTTGTAAGGGAACCACCCCTTACTATTGCAAATTTAGTATATTATCCCCGTGTTTAGAGCCCTTTTAACTTACTTTAACTATTGCGTTAACAGATATTTAGGCTTGTCTTTTGAAAAATTGGCAAATTCTTAAGAAAAATGACTTTTTCAGAGTGTACCACGCACTTCTTGCTCTCTATCAATCGCTTCAAAAAGGGTTTTAAATTACCTTCCCCATTTGAAATATCTCTATGGACATTGTGGGCCTATCCAAAATGGGTTTAGTGAATATTTGCAACAAATAACCTTCATCGTCCCTATCAATGAGAATGCTTAGGTCCTTAGGTGGCGCCAAGTCCTCATCTATTTCACCAACGCTATCAAGTACATTTTCATAGTAACTAAGCGGAACGGTCAAAAACTCAACACCTCTATCTCTAAGAGCTCCTACAGTTTCAATAATATTATCCGTGGCCATTGCCATATGCCGTACACTGGCCCCATTATAAAATTCAAAATATTCCTCGATTTGCGATTTTTTTCTGCCATCGGCAAGGTCATTGATCGGAAATTTTATCCTCCCATTACCATTGCTCATAAGTGCCAGATATTCTGTGGAAATATCGTTATCGTCAAATGAGATCAGTTGGGCAAAACCCATAACTTCTTTATAAAATTCGCGCCATTTATCCATCTCATTCCAGTCTACATTGCCCACCATATGGTCAATATATTCTAAGCCAACATCAGTTGTCTTATAATGAGGTTTCCAGGGTACAAAGCCTGGTAGAAAGACACCTTTATAATTACTGCGTTCGACAAAGATGTGGATGGTTTCACCATAGGTATGTATCTTCGAAAGGATTGCTTTACCATTGTCATCGGTAACGATCTGCGGTTTTAGGTAACTTTTAGCACCACGACTCGTTGTTTCATTGTAACTTTTCGTTGCATCATTTACCTATAGGGCAATGGCCTTTACACCATCGCCATGAGCATTTATGTGGCTATTGATTTCTCCACCGGATTTTAAAGGGGAGGTTAATACCAACTTGATTTTATCTTGTTGCAGCACATAGGAAACTTTATTTTTTTGACCAGTTTCCAAACCAGCATAAGCCAAAGGTTGGAAACCCCAGGCAGAGGTATAGTAATGTGCGGCCTGCTTGGCATTACCCACATATAGCTCAACATAATCAGTGCCTAATAGCGGTAAAAATCCTCTGCATCAGGGTTTTCCTTGGGTAGTTGTAATGATGTATTATCTAAAATAGACATGATATTTTTTTTTGAATTGAATAAAAAATTGAAGAATACAAACGCCATTCCCATGAAGGGAGGCTATCCAGTGTCTACCACATTGCCCTGAGGTGGGCCGTAATATCAATTCTACGTGTCATCATGATGCGAAACCTAATAACAAATATCGTAAAAAAGCAGTATACCTTCTTTTAGGTCCCTAAAACCAGTACCCAAGGCTAAAAAAGAAATTGCTTGTACCTTCCGGAGACCATGAATACATTACTTGAAGCGGGCCCATAAAGGATTCCAATCCATAACTGATTCCATACCCTGAATAATTGGGTTCTGTAAACCATTCCCCTGTTCTAAAAAGATCATCATCAACATTTGCGAAATTTGCGGAGAACATGAAATGGTTTTTAGGAGCAAATTCTAGGTCTAACCTGCCATATGCCTTGATATAACTGTTCCCTGGCAAGGTCAGATAATCATATCCAATAAAAGGCACAAAATTGTTGATAAGGTTGTTGCCGTAACCTCCTAGGACAAAATCGAAGGTGGTAACACCTGAAGTTCCCAATTTAAAACCCCCTTCTGTTTCAATGTTCATGGATAGATTTCCCAATAACGGAATTGCAACACCAAACCTCCCCTTTGCCACTGAGTATTCCTTAAAATTATCATTGAAGTCTGATGACAAAACGTAAAAGTGAAAATCTCCATTAAAATATAACCCTTTCGAGGGAAAGTACCTATCATCATAGGTGTCTAGTTTTAATTGGCCATAAGAACTATAATAATTACTTTTTTCGAAATAGGTCCTTTTATCATTTGAATTTATTGCCAATTGGGTATTGTCCCCCACCAAATCAGTTAAAGTCCTGGTACTATATCTTAAAAACTTATGTTCAACTCCTAAACTAAAGGCGAACTCTTCTTGCCAAACCGTCTGTAGATACATTTGGTTTGTGAAATCCAGAACATCAAAATTCAAACGATTCAAATTAATTCCCGCTGGAACCTGAAAGTTGCTTTTGATCAAATTAAAATCAATCTCTTTTTTAAAATCATTGAATCTTGAGTTTACACCAAAACTCCAATAAGATCCTTTATCAATATAATATTGCAGATTGTAACGCACATTGTCTCCTAATATCAAATCAAAGGAAGCTACATCATCACCGAATATTAAATTTTTGCGTGTCAAATTCAGGATAGCGGCACTTTTATATAAGTCGTCATAATGCGCACCTAATTTTAAAAAAGTCTTGTTCTGGGTCTCATCCAATTTTAAAATCAAATCTTCACCATCACCATCAGATAACAGCTGGTATCTTATGGTTTTAAAATTGCCAGTTGCAGCCAAATTGCTTATTCCTTGTTGTAATTTTTCAAAAGTGGTCTTATCGCCCAGTTTAAATCTAAGTTTGCCTTTTACATAACCTCTCGTGTAACGATTATTATCATTCCTTAAAATAAGTCTTGTGACCATTAAGCTATCCACGGGAG